>NZ_LMRC01000031.1:267500-490820 GCF_001425565.1 Methylobacterium sp. Leaf466
GGCTCGTGGCTTGAGCCCCGTTACATTTTCGGCGCAGGACCCCTTATTTAGACCAGTGAGCTGTTACGCTTTCTTTAAAGGATGGCTGCTTCTAAGCCAACCTCCTGGTTGTTTTGGGAGTCCCACATCCTTTCCCACTTAGCCACGAATTGGGGGCCTTAGCTGTCGGTCAGGGTTGTTTCCCTCTCCACGACGGACGTTAGCACCCGCCGTGTGTCTCCCGTGCAGTACTCTTGCGTATTCGGAGTTTGGTTGAGTGCGGTACCGCTGTGGGCGGCCCTAGCCCATCCAGTGCTCTACCCCGCAAGGTATTCACACGAGGCGCTACCTAAATAGCTTTCGCGGAGAACCAGCTATTTCCGAGTTTGATTGGCCTTTCACCCCTAGCCACACGTCATCCAAGACCTTTTCAACGGGCACTGGTTCGGACCTCCAGTGGGTGTTACCCCACCTTCATCCTGCACATGGCTAGATCACTCGGTTTCGGGTCTAAAGCCACGAACTGAACGCCCTGTTCAGACTCGCTTTCGCTGCGCCTACACCTACCGGCTTAAGCTTGCTCGTAACTTTAAGTCGCTGACCCATTATACAAAAGGTACGCGGTCACTCAGGACGAACCTTGAGCTCCCACTGTTTGTAAGCATCCGGTTTCAGGAACTGTTTCACTCCCCTCGTCGGGGTGCTTTTCACCTTTCCCTCACGGTACTTGTTCGCTATCGGTCGCTGAGGAGTACTTAGGCTTGGAGGGTGGTCCCCCCATGTTCAGACAGGATTTCACGTGTCCCGCCCTACTCGAGTCCTGTCGTTCTTCCGTCCCGTACGGGGCTGTCACCCATCTCGCCGGCCATTCCAGACCGTTCCGGTAAAATCACAACAGGCACTGGCCTGATCCGCGTTCGCTCGCCACTACTGACGGAGTCTCGTTGATGTCCTTTCCTCCGGGTACTTAGATGTTTCAGTTCCCCGGGTTCGCTTCAAACCCCTATGTATTCAGGGCATGATACCTTCATATGATCAATTGTAGTGAAGACCCAAACAAGCGTTTCCACCTGTCTGAACCCACAATACAAAAGATCGAAGGTGGGTTTCCCCATTCGGAAATCCCTGGATCAAAGCTCGTTCGCAGCTCCCCAAGGCTTATCGCAGCGTACCACGTCCTTCATCGCCTCTCAGCGCCAAGGCATCCACCGAATGCTCTTAAGGCACTTGATCGCTCTCATGATCGATGTCCGCCTTCTTGAGACTTGGCGTTGCGCCAGGACCCAAAAGCGTCTCGGTCAAAAAAACAAAAAGACCGATTTCCTGACCCTTTCGGACCAGAAAATCTTATGCTTGCCGAACATAACCGGACAGGACCAGCTCTCGCTGCCAATCCGGCTACATTCCCTCTAAACGATGTCGATTTTCGCTTTCCCGGCGATCCTCGAAGGGATCGACCAGGCAGCAAAACTCTGTGTGCTTCCGGATAGGACAAAACCAGCTCGAAGCCATTCGACCCTCGACCCCTGCGGGGAGAGGAATGGTGGAGCCAGTCGGGATCGAACCGACGACCTGATGCTTGCAAAGCAACCGCTCTCCCAGCTGAGCTATGGCCCCTGACTGCGATTGCGAAGAGATCGTGGTGCAAAGAGAATGGTGGGCCTGGGACGACTCGAACGTCCGACCTCACCCTTATCAGGGGTGCGCTCTAACCACCTGAGCTACAGGCCCAAGCAGATCGAGGCGCGCCGACTGAACGGTGCACCGATCACGCTATCCGGAAATGAGAAAGAGAAACGAGGACGGCGCCCTGCCCCGCCAATCGGGGCCTGACTGGCCCCATGTGTATCCAATGACGCCTCGAGAGGAGCGGCTCACCATCACGATGAGCGTCACTAAAGAAGCATCCTTAGAAAGGAGGTGATCCAGCCGCAGGTTCCCCTACGGCTACCTTGTTACGACTTCACCCCAGTCGCTGACCCTACCGTGGTCGCCTGCCCCCTTGCGGTTGGCGCAGCGCCGTCGGGTAAGACCAACTCCCATGGTGTGACGGGCGGTGTGTACAAGGCCCGGGAACGTATTCACCGTGGCATGCTGATCCACGATTACTAGCGATTCCGCCTTCATGCACTCGAGTTGCAGAGTGCAATCTGAACTGAGACGGTTTTTGGGGATTTGCTCCAGATCGCTCCTTCGCGTCCCACTGTCACCGCCATTGTAGCACGTGTGTAGCCCATCCCGTAAGGGCCATGAGGACTTGACGTCATCCACACCTTCCTCGCGGCTTATCACCGGCAGTCTCCCTAGAGTGCCCAACTGAATGATGGCAACTAAGGACGTGGGTTGCGCTCGTTGCGGGACTTAACCCAACATCTCACGACACGAGCTGACGACAGCCATGCAGCACCTGTGTTCGCGTCCCCGAAGGGAACCCCGGATCTCTCCGGCTGGCACGACATGTCAAGGGATGGTAAGGTTCTGCGCGTTGCTTCGAATTAAACCACATGCTCCACCGCTTGTGCGGGCCCCCGTCAATTCCTTTGAGTTTTAATCTTGCGACCGTACTCCCCAGGCGGAATGCTTAAAGCGTTAGCTGCGCTACTGAGGTGCAAGCACCCCAACAGCTAGCATTCATCGTTTACGGCGTGGACTACCAGGGTATCTAATCCTGTTTGCTCCCCACGCTTTCGCGCCTCAGCGTCAGTAATGGTCCAGTCAGCCGCCTTCGCCACTGGTGTTCTTGCGAATATCTACGAATTTCACCTCTACACTCGCAGTTCCACTGACCTCTACCATACTCAAGCCAAACAGTATCGAAGGCAATTCTGTGGTTGAGCCACAGGCTTTCACCCCCGACTTGAATGGCCGCCTACGCGCCCTTTACGCCCAGTGATTCCGAGCAACGCTAGCCCCCTTCGTATTACCGCGGCTGCTGGCACGAAGTTAGCCGGGGCTTATTCTTCCGGTACCGTCATTATCGTCCCGGACAAAAGAGCTTTACAACCCTAAGGCCTTCATCACTCACGCGGCATGGCTGGATCAGGCTTGCGCCCATTGTCCAATATTCCCCACTGCTGCCTCCCGTAGGAGTTTGGGCCGTGTCTCAGTCCCAATGTGGCTGATCATCCTCTCAGACCAGCTACTGATCGTCGCCTTGGTAGGCCATTACCCCACCAACTAGCTAATCAGACGCGGGCCGATCCTTCGGCAGTAAACCTTTCCCCAAAAGGGCGTATCCGGTATTAGCTCTAGTTTCCCAGAGTTATTCCGAACCGAAGGGTACGTTCCCACGTGTTACTCACCCGTCTGCCGCTGACACCCGAAGGTGCCCGCTCGACTTGCATGTGTTAAGCCTGCCGCCAGCGTTCGCTCTGAGCCAGGATCAAACTCTCAAGTTGAAGAGTTGATCTAGCCGATCACATCATAACGGAAGCACACAAACCGAAAGACGTTTCCGTCGTTCCGGTGTGAGCTTACGAAACGTGTCGGCCTATCGTCTCACATGACCTCCCGCTACAGGAGGTCCGCAAGGACAAGACGCCGCCCACGCTTCTCTTTCTCAGATTCACTTGTCAAAGAGCGCCCGGTCTCACAACCAGAAAAGACACCCGAAAACCAACCGGAGACCCCGTTTCCAGGGTACAACCAACTTGAAGCTCTCGGAGAACCGTGATACCGAACCTTCCGTCAGAAGGTCCGCCTCAGCGGTGGGAGCCGTCTAAAACCCCCGAAACTCCGTGTCAACCCCAGCAAATCCAGACCAAACCAGATCGCCAAAACCAACACACACACCCAAAAGACAAAAACACAGCCACCGCCAAGCCATTACAGCTCAGCACCAGCCAGCCAATCCAAAAGGTGAAAACAACAACACCGCCAGGAAGCGAAACCGCACCCCGGCGCCGCCGCCGATGGACAGCCTTATGACGAACCAATCCCCACACGTCAACACCCACACAACAGAAAAATGACAGGCCCACCACAGGATCGGTGNCCCCGGCGCCGCCGCCGATGGACAGCCTTATGACGAACCAATCCCCACACGTCAACACCCACACAACAGAAAAATGACAGGCCCACCACAGGATCGGTGAACGGCGTCGGGTCCCCTGCCTCGGCCAATGCCGCGATATCCCGGCATGTGACGAGGACGGCGAGCTTTCCCGGTCAACGCTGGCGCTGCGAGGCGCGACATCGCTGCAGTTCAGAATGTTTGGTCTTTTCAGACATTCCTGAAAGGACGATAAGGAACCGGCCCAGCGCTCTCCCGAGGATCGCTCACGAGGTTCCCATGCTCTCGACGTTCGATGCCCTGCTGCTCGCCCGGATCCAGTTCGGGTTCACCGTCGCCTTCCACATCATCTTCCCGGCCTTCTCGATCGGGCTGGCGAGCTATCTCGCCGTCCTCGAAGGCCTTTGGCTCGTCACCAAGCGTCAGGTCTTCATGGACCTGTTCAAATACTGGATCAAAATCTTCGCCGTCGCCTTCGCCATGGGCGTCGTCTCCGGCCTCGTGATGTCCTACCAGTTCGGCACGAACTGGTCGGTATTCTCCGACAAGACCGGTCCGGTGCTAGGCCCCCTGATGGCCTACGAGGTGCTCTCGGCTTTCTTTCTGGAGGCGGGGTTCCTCGGCGTGATGCTGTTCGGCATGACGAAGGTCGGGCCACGCCTGCATTTCCTGGCGACCCTGATGGTGGCGGCCGGGACCTTCTTCTCCGCCTTCTGGATCCTATCCGTGAACTCGTGGATGCAGACGCCGCAGGGCCACGGGGTCAACGAAGCCGGGCAGTTCATCCCCCTCGACTGGTGGGCGATCGTCTTCAATCCCTCGTTCCCCTACCGCCTCGTCCACATGGTGCTGGCCGCCTACCTCACTACCGCCCTGGTGGTCGGTGCCGTCGGGGCCTGGCATCTCATCAAGGACCGCAGGGCGACCCTGAGCCGGACGAGCGAGGGCGCCAAGGTGATGTTCTCGATGGCGATGTGGATGGCGGCCGTCGTCGCGCCGATCCAGATCTTCGCCGGCGACCTTCACGGCATCAACACCCTCGAACACCAGCCGGCCAAAGTCATGGCGATGGAGGGGCATTTCCAGAGCCATCCCGACGGCGCACCCCTGATCCTGTTCGGCCTTCCCAACCAGGACGCCGGGCGGGTCGATTATGCCGTCCAGATCCCGAAGCTCTCCTCCCTCGTGCTCAAGCACAGCCTCGACGCGCCGCTGGCCGGCCTCGACACCGTCGACCGCAAGAACTGGCCGCCGGTGCCGGTGGTGTTCTGGTCGTTCCGCGTGATGGTGGCGATGGGCATGCTGATGCTGCTCCTGGGCGTGCTCAGCCTGTGGGCGCGGTTCAAGGGTCGGCTCTACGAGTGGACGCCCCTGCATCGCTTCGCATTGGCCATGGGCCCGGCCGGCTTCGTCGCGGTCCTCGCCGGCTGGATCACCACCGAGGTCGGGCGCCAGCCCTTCACGGTCTACGGCCTGCTGCGCACGGCGGATTCCGCCTCTCCGCTCTCGGCGCCCGCGGTCGCGGCCTCGCTCACCGCCTTCGTCGTCATCTACTTCGCGGTGTTCTCAATGGGCGTCCTCTACATCCTGCGCCTGATGGCCAAGCCGCCGATGCCCGGAGAGCACGGCGTCGAGGCCAACGTCCCGACCCGCACCGCCGGCATCACCCCGGCCCCCGCCCACGCTTACCCGCAACCGGCCGAGTGAGGACGCCACCATGATCGATACCCTCGACCTGACGGTGATCTGGGCCTTCATCATCGCCTTCGCGGTGTTCGCCTACATCGTGATGGACGGCTTCGACCTGGGCATCGGCATCCTGTTCCCGGCCTTCCGGCCGGGGGCGGAGCGCGACACCGCCATGAACTCCGTCGCCCCCGTCTGGGACGGCAACGAGACCTGGCTGGTCCTGGGCGGTGGCGGCCTGTTCGCGGTTTTCCCGCTCGCCTACGCCATCATCATGCCCGCCCTCTACGCGCCGATCATCGCGATGCTGCTGGGGCTGGTGTTCCGAGGCGTCGCCTTCGAGTTCCGCTGGCGCGATCCCGACCACCGGGCGTTCTGGGATATCGCCTTCACCGGCGGCTCGGTGGTGGCGACCCTGTCCCAGGGCATCGCGCTCGGCGCCCTCCTCCAGGGCATCAAGGTCGAGGGCCGGGCCTATGCCGGCGGCTGGTGGGACTGGCTCTCGCCGTTCACCGCGCTCGTCGGCATCGGGCTGCTGTTCGGCTACGCACTGCTCGGCGCCACCTGGCTCGTGATGCGGACCGAGGGGCCCTTGCGCGACAGGGCCCGGTCGCTTTCGCTCTGGCTCGGAGGCGCCACCCTGGTCGCGATCGGCGGCGTCAGCGCGGCGACGCCCTTCCTCGAGGGTCAGTATTGGGAACGCTGGTTCTCGATGCCCAACGTCCTCCTCACCACGCAGGTGCCGCTGCTCGTGGGCGTGGCCGGGTTCCTGTTCTTCCGGACCCTGACACGCGGCGCCGACCGCGCCCCGTTCCTGATCGCCCTCGGCCTGTTCCTCCTGTCCTTCATCGGCCTGGGCATCAGCATCTTCCCCGACATCGTGCCGGGTCGGGTCACGATCTGGCAGGCGGCAGCCCCCCATGCCAGCCAGGTCTTCATCCTGGTGGGCGCCGCGGTGCTGATTCCCCTCATCCTCACCTACACCGCGTATTCCTATTGGGTGTTCCGGGGGAAGGTCGATTCCTCGGGGTACCATTGATGGCAGGGCCATCGGTCGGGCCGGGGCCGCTCTGGCGGCGCCTCGCCTGGTTCGCCGTCATCTGGGCCGCCAGCATCCTCGCCCTCGGTGTCGTCGGTTTCATCCTCAAGACCTGGCTCAAGGCCGCGTGAGAACGTCTCGTGCCAGACCGTAAAGTCGCCCTGCCGCTCTCGCCCCTCGTCCAGACCTTCGTGCTGCATTTCGGCGAGATGGGGTCGCGCTGGGGCATCAACCGCACCGTCGGGCAGATCTACGCCCTGTTGTTCGTCTCGGAGCGCCCGCTGACCGCCGACGAGATCGTCGACCGTCTCGGGCTGTCGCGTTCGAACGTCAGCATGGGCCTCAAGGAACTGCAGGCCTGGAACCTCGTGCGCCTGCAGCACCGCCCCGGCGACCGTCGCGACCACTTCTCGACCCCAGACGACATCTGGCAGATCGTTCGCACCCTCGCGGAGGAGCGCAAGAAGCGCGAGATCGACCCGACGCTGACGATGCTGCGCGAGAACCTGATGCAGGACGCCCAGACCGGCGAGGACGGCTATGCCCAGGGGCGTCTGCGGGAGATGCACGACCTGCTGGAACTCCTCACGGGATGGTACTCCGATGTCCAGAAACTCGAGACCGAGCGCCTCCTGCAACTCCTGACCCTCGGCTCGAAGGTCCAGAAGGTCCTCGAGGCCAAGGACCGGGTGATGGGACTGCCCGCGCGCCTGCGGAGATCGAAAGCGCAGGACACCGAAGTATGACCGGATCCTCGGCCCGTCCCCGACGGGCCGAGGCTGTGTGGACACGCGTCTGCGGCCTGGAAAGGCCTGACGGCGATGTGCGCAACCTGGGCGGGCTTTCGACCTCGCGGGCCGTAGACCCTCGACGATTGCGACGAGCCGGCCGATGGCCTCGGCACCGGGGCATGGACAGTCCAGCCGCATCCCGATCGGGATGTGACGCTTTTGACCATTGATTTGATAAAGGCCCTCCCTCCATAAATATTGCGCCGCGATTGATGGCTATGCCTCTTTCTCGAAGGCTCTCCAATTCCCTTTTTATAAATCAGAACCGAATCATTGTTTGAAGATATCGACGCCTCGACGAGGCAAAAGCGAGCGCCTCGGAACAAGACGAATTGGATCGTCCTGATCCGGATCCCGAATGGGGCCGAGACGCACAGCATGGCGCAAGACGTCTTCGAGACGGGCGCCAGCATCGGCATGCCTGCCTACAGCGAACGTCCCGACGGGCTCACATCGAAGATCATCCGCATGGACGACGTCTGCTCGGTCGACCGGGCCGGGCGCGCCGCAAGCCTCGCGGACGCCCCATCAATCGCCGGGAACCCGGCCTGGTCGTCGTCGTGATTGCGGGCGAGGGCACGGCGCCGCGCGCTCGTGCGAAGCGCGTCCTCTGGGTCACGGACGATCCGGGCCGCAACGCGGCGCTGATCCTTCAGGTCGCCCCGGCGGTGGACTGCCGGATGCACGATTTGTCCGGCGATACCGCCCCGGCGGAACCGTGTGCGACGGTGATCTGCGACGTCGCTCATCTCGACGACGGCGCCATGGTCCGCCTGCACGCCTTACGCGAGTCGTCGCGGATCAAGGGGCCGCTGATCGTCATCCAGGCGCGGGAAAGCCGCCGCACCCGCCTCCAGGCCATCAAGCTTGGCGCGACGCACATCCTGTCGGGCCCCGTCGACGTGCAGCGCATCCGGTCCGCCCTCGGGGTACAGGAAGATGCACCGCCACGGCCGCTCGCCCCGCATGTCGCCGCACAGGCGGCACGGGTCAGTGCCTTCTATACCGACGTGTTCGTGGCCGATCGCCCGATCACGCCGACCGTGATCGACAACGGGACGGAGCTGATCGAGCGCGCGATCCGGGAAACCGGCATCCGGGACTGGATCGGGGCGATACACCGCTTCGACGATGCCACGCATCAACACTGCTTGCTCGTCGCCGGCATCGCGGCGGCGTTCGCCACGCATCTCGGGCTCGGCGCCCTCGACCGGCACCGCCTGACCAAGGCCGCGCTCGTGCACGATGTCGGCAAGATCCACGTCCCAACCGCGATCCTCAACAAGCCAGGGCGCCTCGACGACGCCGAGATGGCGGTGATGCGACTCCACCCGGCGCGGGGACATGCCATGCTCGCCGACCAGGGCTTTTCGACCGAGCTGCTGACCGTGGTGCGCTCGCACCACGAGATGTTGGACGGTTCGGGCTACCCGGATGGGCTGAAGGAGGCGGAGATTCCGGATCTGGTGCGCCTCGTCACGGTCTGCGACATCTACGGGGCGCTGATCGAACGGCGTTCCTACAAGCCGCCGATGCCGTCGGCGCAGGCCTACGCGATCCTGACGGCAATGGAGGAGCGCCTGGACCCCGTGCTGGTGCGGGCGTTCGCGCCCATCGCCGACGCCTTCTCCCCCTGACCCCGCGGCTCTCCCCGCTCCCGCCATGAGGCCGGCAGGGTTTTCTCAACGTCCCCTCCGGCCGCACCAGTAGGACCGCCGTCCGCATCGCGGCGCGCGATGCATGGTCCGTGGCCTCCCGGTTCGCGATCACCACGGAGGCTCCTTCATGTGCGCGGACGGCTGGGGCGAGGTCGATCCGATGCCCTCGCAGGCCGATTGCGGTCATGCTCGGGCGCCGCGCGGGCTCGATGATGCGGGGCCCGCTTGAAGCGAGCGGACCCCCCGTCTGCTTTTCCGGTCCTATCGGATTCGTTGCGACGTCACCCCGATCGCGTCACAGAGAAGAATCTGCGACAGGCCTTCGCGCTTTTGCAAACATCGATGCGCGCTCGTGTGAGCCGATGCAGGTCGGCGGTGTCATGACGATCTATAAAAGCGATGCCCCTCAAGGTTTTATCGCCTTTGCACGATGTGCCAGCGGCTACGCTGATGCCACGGATTTCGATCCCAGGAACTCGATCACGGCGATCGGTTGTCCCTCGCATCGAGTGGCGACCTGCGTCGTCGGGTCGGCAGTGGAGCGGGTGAGCATATGCAAACGCGAACCCCGGCCTATCGCCGCGGCGGACCGAAGCGTGGCTCGTACAAATGGGTCAGGCCTCGACCCCAACAGCGGCCATTGCTTCTGATACTTTCGAATAAAAGACGTTATTTAATATTGCCAATTAAATAAACTGATTATTTAATTTTGTAAGAAACCTAAATGAAGATTTGATAACGAATTTTATTAAAACGACCCGCCCTTCAATCTCGAACGCCGAGCGATGTTTCTTTTGCGGAACCTCGACCCGCGTATATGCCTTTCTTTCTGACCAAAGTTTATAATTCAATCTTGAATCAATATAATTATATTCATATTTATGTTATCCATAAAAATATGGATGTTGATTTTTGCATTCACATAAATATTCTTATATTATCAATTAAAAAATAATAGTCCTTTGCATCGATCTTTTACATGTAATAATATTGAATTCAAATTTTGTAATAAGGATAATATAACTACGGCTGCTTACTGAATAGACAGACGATTTAATCAATTTTTAACGGTAGACTTGCCATTGTTATAACTGAACCAGATGATTTTCCAGAAGGCCCGACCAATGAAATTTTTCGGTAACCTCAGCCTGCTGACGAAGATCGACCTTCCCCTGGCGATCACAGCGCTCTTGGCGGCGGGCCTCGTCGCCTATGCCCGATCGGCCCTCGTCACCCTCGCGGAGCAGACCAACCAGATCGCGCAGGTCCAGGCGGCGCGGCAGGCTCAGATCCTGACCGTCCAGATCGCAGTCACGGAAGCGACGATCCAGAACCGGAACATCCTGATCGAGACGGATTCCGCGAAGCGGCAAGGCTATTACACCCGGCAGCTCGCCTCCATCAAGACGGGCTACGACGCCATGGATCGCCTCGTCCAGCTCGCGGACACCGAGCAGCGAAAGACGGCGAACCAAACCCTGCGGGCGAGACTGGAATCCTACACCGAGGTTCTCCAACGCTCGACCGCCCTCGGCATGAAGGGTGACGCCAGCTCCGGAATGCAGCTTGCCCAGGAAGAGGCGGCACCGCGGCGCGCGAAGATTCGGGAGGAAATCGGAGCTCGCACCGCGCTCCTGGAGCAGGAACTCAAGGTCGCGTCCGGCGACGCGGAGCGCCTCGCGGCCTCGTCGACCACCCTGCTGATGGTATCGGCCGGCCTCGGCCTCTCGGCCGCCCTGGGGCTCGCCGCCGCCATCGTCGTGCTGGGCGTGTCGCGCCCCATCGGCCGCATGACCACCGCCATGGGCCAGCTCGCCCGGGGCGATCTGGACATTGCCGTCGAGGGCGTGGAACGGAAGGACGAGATCGGCCTGCTGGCGCGCTCCCTCGCCGTGTTCAAGGACAACGCCGTGACGGCCCGGCGCCTCGCGGCCGAGCAGGAGGTCGAGAACGCCGGCAAGATGCGCCGCGCCGAGATCCTGGAGGGTCTGACCAAGCGCTTCGAATCCGACATCTCGGTCCTGACCGATGGCCTGGCGGGTGCGGCCACGGAGATGGAGGCCACCGCTCAGTCGATGTCCGCCACCGCCGAGCAGGCGATCCAGCAGGCGGTATCGGTGGCGGGTGCGGCCGAGCAGACCTCCGCCAACGTGCAGACCGTGGCCGCGGCCAGCGAGGAGATGTCGGCCTCGATCCAGGAGATCGTCGGTCAGGTGAGCCAATCCTCGACTTACGCGGACCAGGCCGTGGCGGATACGCGCCGGACGGAGGCCACCGTGCAGCGGCTCGCCGTCGTCGCCGACAGCATCACCGACGTGGTCGCCATGATCCAGACCATCGCGGGCCAAACCAACCTGCTGGCGCTCAACGCCACCATCGAGGCGGCGCGCGCCGGCGAGGCCGGACGGGGATTCGCCGTGGTCGCGACGGAGGTGAAGGAACTCGCGGGGCAGACGGCACGGGCCACCGAAGACATCCGCGTGAAGATCGGCGAGATCCAGGGCGCGACGGGCGAGGTGGTGAGCGACATCGCCCGCATCGGCAAGACCATCGCCGACATGTCCGGCTTCTCGTCCGGCATCGCCGCGGCGATGGAGCAGCAGGGCGCCGCGACCCAGGAGATCGCCCGCAACGTGCAGGAAGCCGCCCAGGGCACCCAGAACGTGACGAGCAACATCGAGCACATTCGCATCGGCGCCGGAACCACCAGTGCGGCCGCCACCCAGGTGCTCGGCGCGGCACGGGAGCTGTCGCGCTACTCCGAAAGCCTCGGTGAAGAGGTGAAACGCTTCCTGTCAGGCGTGAAGGCGGCCTGATTCAGCATAGGACAAGCATGGCGGCCTTCAGGTCCGGAGGCCGCCCTCGTCGTTCCCGATCGGGGCGACAACGACCAGACGATGGGGCGACGGCCTTCTCATAACCATGTCCTGTACCTGAGGACTGGCCGCGCCGCGCCCGCGCCCTCTCTCGTGCCCGCCCGCCGGCCCAGTTCCTCGACGCTCAGATGGCAGGCGATGGAAGCCATGATCCCCTTCGCGAGGAGATGCGAAGGCGAATCCCGCGTCAGGTCAGCGGGAATCCCGCCGGGGTCAATCAGCCGGGCCCCGTATCAGGCGACCGGCTCGGTCCCGCACCAGCGCGCGATGAACAGAGCCATCGCCGTAGTGACCCGCTGCAGCGACGACAGGCTCACGCGCTCGTCGAAGCCGTGGATGTTCTCGCCGACCGGGCCGTAGCAGAGGGCCGGCACCCGGTCGTAGAGGGCATGCACGCGGGCATCGAGATAGCAGGGCATCGTCACGCTCCGCATGGCATCGCCCGTGGCGGCCCGGTGGGCGTCGGCCAGGACCGCTTCGGCGTCCGACCCTTCGTCGAGGACATAGCCTTGCGCGAAGAAGCCGTCGAAGGTCACCCGCGGCGGCGTGCGGCATAGGAAAGGATCGGTGGCGGCGACATCGGCGACACACGCCTCGATCGCCCGAGCGGCCGCGTCGGCCGCCATGCCCGGATAGAGGGCGATCCGGCACGAGGCGCGGCACCAGGCCGGGACCGACGAGGCCCAGTCGCCCCCCTCGATCCGGCCGAGGTTGAGGTTGATGGGATGGGCGAGCGCCGCGAAATGCGGGTGCCGGTCCTTCTGTGCGTTCCAGGCCGCCTCGAGACCGCGCAGGGCCGCGATCACGCGGTAGACCGCGTCGATGGCGTTGGCGCCCTCCCCCATCTCGCGGACATGGACCGGCCGACCCCGGACCTCGACCGTGAACCAGAGGACGCCCACGTTGGCCCGCACCAGCCGCTCGTCCATGGGTTCGGGGATGAGCACCGCCTCGGCGCGGTAGCCGGCCAGGTGGGTCATCAGGGCGCCGTTGCCGGTGGATTCCTCCTCGACCACCGATTGCAGGATCACCTCCGCGGCCGGCTGGTGGCCGAGGCGGCGCAGCGCGTCGAGGGCGAACAGGTTGGCGGCGTGGCCCGCCTTCATGTCGGCCGCACCGCGCCCGTAGAGCCAGTCGCCGACGATCGCCGGCTCGAACGGGGAATGCGTCCAGAGATCGCCCGGCCCGGCCGGGACCACGTCGACATGGGCCTGGAGGATCAAGGACCGGCCGGCCGTTCGGCGCGGGCGATGCCGGCCGATCACGATGGGCGCATCCGAATGTTCAGCCATGACGGGCGCGCCGCCGGGATGGGCGGCGATGGCCACGGGGTCGAGGGCGAGTTCCGCCACCTCGTAGCCGCGCCCGGCGAAGGCCCGCGCCGTCCAGGCCTGGACCGCGTGCTCGCGTCCCCGCGTCGAGGCGAACCCGACGAGGGCACGGGTGTGCGCGATCTGCCCGGCGAATCCTTCGGCGACCGCGGCGGCGATGTCGTCGTCGGAGGGAGCGGTTCCTGTCATCGCAACGCCTTTCGAAAGGGGGTTCGATCACGGTCTCCATCGGGTGCCGAGCCCGCCATGGCCGACGCGATTGAACAGAACCCGGCCTGCCGCGGTTGGCCCTGCAGAGATCGCTTTCGGATCCTTCGGAGTCATACCATGCGCAGCACCACTTTCGCCCTCGCCGCCTCGCTCGCCCTCGCCCTCGGCGGCGGTGCCTTCGCCCAGACGCCCGCCGGCGGCGGCAGCGCCGAGGGTAACCTCAACAACCCCGGCAGCGTGAAGAGCAACGGCGAGAAGGCGATGGAGCGCAGCACCGGATCGGCCACCGGACTGCCCGACACCGCCACCGGATCGACCCGGACGAACCCGGCGATGGTTCCTCCCGGCGCTGGCCCGGCAGGAACCGGCATGCCCCCGGGCACCGGCGGCACCGCCGGCGGTCCGGGCGGCATCAACCGCTGAGGCCAGCGCTCCTCACGACGCATCCACGACAACGGGAAGGCCGGGCTCAAGCCCGGCCTTTTTCATGTGAAACGACGATCCGAGGCTGGGCCGGGCCGACCTACCCCTTGTCGCGGGCGTCGGTGCGCAGCCCGATCGGTTCTGCCCTGCCGCCACGCACGACGCCGGATTTGGCGGGCGCCGGCTTTTCGGGAACGGATTTGGCGGTGGCCATCGTGGCCGGACCGGGCTTGCCGACATCTGCGCGGACGGGGCCACCCATCGATGGGGGCAGCGAGAGCGCCGGGCGTTCGCCCGAGGGCCGTCGCGGCAGCGCGGCCCCTTTCCCCGTCGTGTCCCGCGCCGTCGGCTTGCCGGTGATGGCGGGCGCGAGGCTTCCCGTGGTGAACGGATCGCCGGGCGGCGGGGCGAGCAGCGCGATCGGTCCCGCCACCAGTCCCGGAGCGGGCGACCCGAGGCGCCCCATGGCGGCGGCCAGGGCGAAGGCGAGGCGGTCGCGCTCGGCTTCGCCGGTGGCGAGCAGGATCTCGGCGATCGCCAGTTCGGAGCGGCTGTTGAGCTCGTCGATGACGGTCCGGAAACCCGCGCCGCGCTCGATCTCGTAACCGTGCACCGCCCCGCGCAGGGCCGCGACGCGCCGGGCGAGGGTGGCGACCTGCGCCTGGTAGGCGGCGCGGCGCTGGAACACCGTCCTGGCGCTGGTCACGGTGCGGAGGATCGCGTCCTCGGTGTCGTAGAACTTCTGCTGGGCGAAGGCGGAGGCCTCGGCGATCCGCGGATAGGCGCCGGGCTCGTGGAGCGGGATCCTGGCCTGGACCTGCGTCGTGGTCTCGCGGATGCTGCGCAGGGTCGGCGTGATGTCGGTTTGCCGGCCGTGGGTGAATTGCAGGGAGAGCTGCGGCAGCAGCGCACCCTTGGCCGCATCGGCGAGCTGGCCGGCCGCCTGGGTCTCGAGGCGGGCTGCGGCCAGGCGCGGACTCTCGGCGCGCACGATGTCGGCGAGCTCGGCCTCGCTGCGCGGCAGCGGCGGCAGGCGCGGTGGCGACAGCCGCGTGGCGGGGATGCCGGTGATGCGGGTGAAATCGATCTCGGACGCCTTGAGGTCGGCGATGGCGAGTTCGACCCCGGCGCTGGCGTCGGCGACGCGGGAATCGGCCAGGGCACTGTCGGTGAGGGTGGCATCGTTGACCGCCACCTGCGCCTCGACCCCGCGCCGGATCGTCTCGATGCTCTGGAGCTGGCGCTGGCGATGGCCGAGGACCTTGCGGTCGCGGATCACCGCCAGATAGGCGGCCGCGGTCTCGAACAGCAGTTGCTGGCGGACGTCGTGGGTGATCAGGCGCCCGGCCTCCGCCAGGGTCCGCGCCGACAGCAGCGAGTTCCAGCGCTGGAAACCGTCGAACAGCGGCAGGTCGACGGTGATGCCATATTGGTTGGGGCGGTAGCGCGGCGTCGAATCGACCCCCGCATCGAAGATCGGCAGGTCGGGATGGTACTTGATCTTGCTGTCGAGGGGCTTGGAGCCGACCAGCGCGATGCTGGGGAGGAACGCGTCGATGGTGCCGCGCAGGCGGGCCTCGGCTCCGTCCTGGCGCGCCTTGTCGGAGCGCAGCACGTAGCTCTGGTCGAAGGCGAAGTTCTGCGCCGCTTCCAACTGCTGGGCCGCGACCGGCGCGAGCGGGGCGAGCGCCCACGCGACGGACAGGGCGGCGAGGCCGCCTCTCGCCCGGCGGCCGGTGCCGCGTTTCTCGCCTGCGCGCCACTGCACCGGACCCGTACTCCTCAGGTTCACGCGATCGAAGGCGACCGCCCCTCGGCCCCGCCGCCCCCTTATGGTTAGCGTGCCGCTAAAATTCCCTTAAGCATTGGTGGAGCGCGCCGTCCCATCCGGTTTGTTTACGACTAAGGCGTAGTTTGCGGAGGTTCGACGGACGATAGACTGTCGACAATGGTCGACCAGACGGCGCACCGCATGTCCAGACATCCAGCCGATAGCCTGGGCGGACAGCGGATCGAGGCGAGGCGAGCGATGATGCGTCCGGCAGGTTACGCGGCCCTGTTCGCGGCGGGCACCTTCGCGGTGGCCCTGGCCTACGAAGGTGCCGTCCGCTACCTGCGCAGTCAGGTGTTCCAGCCCGATCCGGGCCCGATCACGGCGGTGACCCGCGACGGCGTCGCCTTCTCGCCCCTCACCCTGACCCGGGCCGACGGCACCACCGTGACGGGGCTGCAGGCGACGGGCTCCCGGCCGGGCAAGGCCGTGGTGGTCTATCTCCACGGCAACGGCGGCAGTGCCCTCACCGGCGCCCACGACGCGGCGATCCTGGCCACCGTCGGCTACGATCTCGTCATCGCCGATTACGCGGGCTACGGCGGCAACCCCGGCTCGCCCTCCCAAAGCGGGCTCGTCGCCGATGCGGACGCGTTCCTCGCCAGGGGCCACGTCATCGCCGAGGGGCGCCCGCTCCTGCTGATCGGCCACTCCCTCGGAGGGGCGCTCGCCGTCCTGGTGGCGGAAGACGCTCCGATCGCCGGGCTCCTGACCATCGGTGCCGTCGCCCGGCTGTCGGACCTCGTCCCGGTCCTGGCCCGCCCGTTCCTGCGCGACCGCTTCGACGCGCTGGCGTCGGCCTCGCGCGTCACGGCGCCGTGGCTCATCGCGCACGGCGAGGCGGACGAGGTCGTCCCCGCCTCCGACGCGGTCCGTCTCGCCGGCACACGGGCGCAGTCCCGCCGTGAACTCGACATCGCGACGGGTCTCGCCCACCCGGTGGAACCGGCCAGTCTTCTCGGGCTCACCGAGCGCCTGTTCGCGATGCGTGCCAGATCCTGACGCCGGTCAGGACAGGCTGGTGAAGACTAGCGAGGCGTTGAGCCCGCCGAAGGCGAAGGAGTTCGACATCGCCACCGGGATCGGCATCGTTCGGGCTTGGTTGGGGATGTAGTCGAGGTCGCAATCGGGATCGACCCCGTCGAAGTTGGCGGTCGGCGGAGCGATGCCGTGCTGCATGGCCAGCACCGTGGCGATGGCCTCGAGGGCGCCGGCCGCGCCCAGGGCGTGGCCGGTCACGCCCTTCGTCGAGGAGGCCGGCGGGCAGGTGGCCGCGCCGAACACCGCCTTCATGGCGGCGGTCTCGCTGCGGTCGTTGGCGGTGGTGCCGGTGCCGTGGGCGTTGACGTAGGCCACGTCCGACGGCGAGAGGCCGGCGTCGGCCAGGGCGAGGCGCATGGCCCCGGCCATGCCCTCGATGTTGGGCGCCACAATGTCGGCCGCATCGGCGTTGGAGCCGAAGCCCGCGACCGCGATGCCGGACCGGTGGCCGCGGCGGGCGGCGTGTTCGGCCGTCTCCAGAATCAGGATGCCGGCCCCCTCCGAGAGGATGAGACCGTCACGCCCGGCCGCGAACGGCCGGCAGGCGGTCTTCGACATGATCCGCATCGATTCCCAGGCCCGGATCGTGCCCACCGACAACGGCGCCTCGCAGCCGCCGGTGATGACGATGTCGGCGAGCCCCCCGCGCAGGAACTGCAGGGCGAGCCCGATGGCGTGGGTCGCCGAAGCGCAGGCGCTCGACGTGACGAAGCAGGGACCGCGCGCGCCCGTGGCGATGGAGACCCAGCTCGCCGACGAACTCACCATGGCTTTCGCCACGGTCATCGGATGCAGCCGCTTGTTGTTCTGGCCGTAGAGCCGGACGTATTGGTCGTCCATGCTGCACTGACCGCCGGCCCCGTTGCCGAGGATGACCGCGACCCGCGTCGGATCGGGCAGGCCGTCCGCCAACCCGGCGTCGGCCATGGCCTGGCGGGTGGCCGCCAGGGCGAAGAGGGCGCTGCGGTCGCAGGCGGAAGTCGCGATGCCGGGGTCCTTCAGGATCGCGGCGTCGGTGATCTGCGCCACCGTCACCCCCGATCCCGGCAGCCCGACGGCGTCGCCGAGCACCGGCGCGGCGGCCACGAGGCTCGCCCAGAACGTCTCGGCGCAAAGGCCGTTGGGGGCGACGACCCCGACGCCCGAGACGACGACCGTGGTCACGCGGCGATCTTCCGGGTCTTGAAGCTGGCGATCTCACCGGCCAGGTCGCCGATGGTCTTCAGGTCGGTGAACTTCAGGTTGGCGTTGAAATCGAGGTCGATGCCGTAATGGTCCTCGATCTTGAACAGGATCTCGACGAAGTCGAAGGAATCGATGCCCACCGCCTCGATCGTGGTGGCAGCGGAAAGCGGCTCGCCCGCTTCCGTACGGTAGGGCTGCAGGGTCTCGATGAGGAACGCGACGACGGAATCGTGCGTGGCGTCTTCGATCTTGGACGGTGTGCTCATGGTCCGCTCCCCCTCGATAAGTTGTCGATGTCCGATGAAGAGAGGCTAATCCGTTCAAGTTAGTCATGCAATTTCTGATCAAAATTAATCTTAATCGGGCCGTCACTGATCAGGCCATGACCAGCCCACCGAAACCGCCCGCTTCGGAACCGGAGAGGGCCTCTGCAAGGCCGGACCCGTCTTGCCTTCCGCACCCTCATCACCTAGCGATCCCGTCATCAGTCCGGAGGCCGATCCGGCGACCATCGCGGTCCGTCCGCAGGAGCCGTCTTCAATGATCCCCCGCTACAGCCGCCCCGAGATGACGGCGATCTGGTCGCCCGAGACCCGCTTCAGGATCTGGTTCGAGATCGAGGCGCATGCGACCTCGGCGCTGGCCGAGATCGGCGTCGTTCCCAAGGCGGCGGCGGACGTCATCTGGGAGAAGGGCCGCGACGCGGTGTTCGACGTCGCGCGCATCGACGCGATCGAGGCGGTGACCAAGCACGACGTCATCGCCTTCCTCACCCATCTCTCCGAGATCGTCGGCCCGGAGGCGCGCTTCGTCCACCAGGGCATGACCTCGTCGGACGTGCTCGACACCTGCCTCAACGTGCAGCTCGTGCGGGCCGCCGACATCCTGATCGCCGACGTGGACGCCCTGCTGGCGGCGCTCAAGCGCCGCGCCTACGAGCACAAGCTGACCCCGACCATCGGGCGCTCGCACGGCATCCACGCCGAGCCGGTCACCTTCGGCCTCAAGCTCGCCCAGGCCTACGCCGAGTTCGCGCGGGCCCGGGCCAGGCTCGTGGCGGCACGCGAGGAAGTGGCCACCTGCGCGATCTCGGGCGCCGTCGGCACCTTCGCCAACATCGATCCGCGCGTGGAAGTCTATGTGGCGCAGGCGATGGGGCTAACCCCCGAGCCGGTCTCGACCCAGGTGATCCCGCGCGACCGCCACGCGATGTTCTTCGCGACGCTGGGCGTGGTGGCGAGTTCGGTGGAGCGGCTGTCGATCGAAGTGCGCCACCTGCAGCGCACGGAGGTGCTGGAGGCGGAGGAGTTCTTCTCCGAGGGCCAGAAGGGCTCCTCGGCGATGCCGCACAAGCGCAACCCGGTGCTCACCGAGAACCTGACCGGGCTCGCCCGCATGGTGCGCTCGTTCGCCCTGCCGGCCATGGAGAACGTGGCGCTCTGGCACGAGCGCGACATCTCGCATTCCTCCGTGGAGCGCATGATCGGGCCGGATGCGACGGTGACCCTCGACTTCGCCCTGGCCCGCCTGACCGGCGTGATCGACAAGCTCCTGATCTATCCTGAGCAGATGCAGCGCAACCTCGACAAGCTCGGCGGCCTCGTCCATTCGCAGCGCGTGCTGCTGGCCCTGACCCAGGGCGGCCTCTCGCGCGAGGAGTCCTACCGCCTCGTCCAGCGCAACGCGATGCCGGTCTGGCGCGGCGAAGGCGAGTTCCTGGCGCTGCTCAAGGCCGACGCCGAGGTGACCGCCATCCTCGGCCCCGCCGAGATCGAGGATTGCTTCGACCTCGGCTACCATTTCAAGCATGTGGACACGATCTTCGAGCGGGTGTTCGGCGCCCCCTGAGGGCGCACGAATCCTGCTTTCGGCCCTATGACCGGCACCCGTTCGCGCGAGGAACCACGACGTGTCTGAAGCCCGCATCGTCTATCTCAACGGCGCGTTCCTGCCCTTCGACGAGGCCAAGGTCTCGGTGATGGATCGCGGCTTCCTGTTCGCCGACGGGATCTACGAGGTCTCGGCGGTGCTGGACGGCCGGCTCGTCGACAACGCGGCCCATCTCGCCCGCCTCGACCTTTCGCTCGGCGAGATCGGCATCCGCAATCCGCACACGATCGAGGGCTGGGTCGGCCTCCAGGAGGAGCTGGTACGGCACAACGGGCTCACGGAGGGCCTCGTCTACATGCAGGTGACGCGCGGGGCGTTCGAGCGCGATTTCGCGTTCCCGCCCGCCGAGACGCCGCCCACCGTCATGATGTTCACGCAGGCCAAGACCGTGGCCAACAACCCGCTGGCCGAGCGCGGCGCCAAGGTCGTCACCGTGCCCGACATCCGCTGGAAGCGGCGCGACATCAAGTCGGTCGCCCTGCTCGCCCAGGTGCTGGCCAAGCAGGAGGCGGCCAAGGCCGGCGTCGCCGAGGCCTGGATGGTGGAGGACGGCTTCGTGACCGAAGGCTCCTCCTCCACGGCCTTCATGGTGGCCGGCAACGCGATCGTCACGCGTCCGCTTTCGACGGCCCTGCTGCCCGGCATCACCCGCCTCGCGGTGATGCGGCTGGCCGGCGACGAAGGCCTGCGCGTCGAGGAGCGCCTCTTCACCGTCGAGGAGGCCGTCGCCGCCGACGAGGCGTTCTACACCAGCGCCTCGGCCTTCGTGATGCCGGTCGTCGCCATCGACGGACGGCCAGTCGGCACCGGCGAACCCGGCCCCCGCGCGCGGCGCCTGCGTGACCTCTATCTGGAGCTGGCGCGCGCTTAGCGGTACGGCGATATCCGGACGGCCACGCTCGCCCGGCCGCCTGTGTCGTCGTCTCGGGGAAGAAGGCGTCTCGGGGAAAAAATGGTGCGGGCGGTCGGAATCGAACCGACACTCCTTGCGGAACCGGATTTTGAGTCCGGCGCGTCTACCAGTTCCACCACGCCCGCAACGCACGCCTCTTGGCACAAGTTTCGGCGCTCTGCCAGTGGGAGCCGAGGTCCCGGCATGTCGGGCCGACGAGCGTCTTTATTTTGAACGGCGTGCAGAAACACACTTACACACCGTTCAAAAGACCTCATATGAGAACCGTGAACACGCTTCACGGGTCCGGAGGTCATCCATGTTCAAGCTTTTCAGGATTCTCGCCCGCGGCGCCGCCGCCCAGGCCGAAGAGGATCTGTTCGATCGTCATGCCCTGCTGGTCCTCGATCAGCAGATCCGGGAAACGCGGGTGTCCCTCGAGCGCAGCAAGCTGGCGTTGGCCACAGCCCTGGCGGGTGACCGGGCCGAGGCACGGCGGCGCGAGGAGGTCGCCGCCAGGATCGACGACCTGGAGACGCGGGCCGTCGCGGCCCTGAGCGGCGGTCGCGAAGATTTGGCGGCGGAAGCGGCCGACACCATCGCGGACCTGGAAGGCGAGATCGCGGCCATTGCCGCGGCACGGTTGCGGTTCGGCACCGAGATCGGTCGCCTGCGCCATCTCGTGGCCGACGCCACCCGGCGTCAGGCGGATCTGGAGCGTGGGCGCCGCATCGCGGCTGCCGCCGAAGCCGTCCGGCGCCTGGGCGCCAGCGCCGCCGGCAGCGACCGCGCCACCCTGCGCGAGGCGGAGGCGACGCTCCAGCGCCTGCGTCGCAACCAGGTCGAGGCCGCGGACCTCGACGAGGCGCGGGCCGAGGTCGAACCGGGCCAGGACATCGCCGAAAAACTCGCCCGCGAGGGCTTTGGAGCCGCGAGCCGGCCGCGGGCAGGAGACGTCCTCGAACGCCTTCGCCAGAAGGCCACCATGCAGCCGGCCGGCGCCTGAACGACCCCACCCAGGCACCATTCCCCTCCCTCGTCACGCTTCAGGAGATCGATCATGAACAACGAAACCACGCAGCATTCCGGCGCCTGGGTCGCCTTCACCTACGCCTCGTTCCTGGGCTCCCTCGTCATGGTCGCCCTCGGCATCCTGTTCATGCCGATGGACATCTGGGTGAAGGGCTACCTGACCATGGGCGTGGTCATGCTGGTCCAGTCCTGCATCACCGCCACCAAGACCATCCGCGACGTCCACGAGGGCCGGCGTATGGTCAACCGGATCGAGGACGCCAAGACGGAACGGCTGCTCATGTCGGTGGGCAAGGACTGATCCGGCTCGACCGCGATGCGGCCACCCGAGCGTGTTCCGCGACGGGTGTCCGCGATCGCGGTGGGGTACTCGGACGGCGACAGACCCGACGGCGCCCAATCGAGACGCACGATGTCCCGACCGCGGTGTCGGGTCGCCGGATCTCAGGCCGCGATACCCTGGACAGGGATATTCCGGGCAGGGATGTCCTGCGCGACATAGGCCGTCATCATCTCGCAGACGGCGCGGTGGGCGTAGGTGGCGACGCTCTCGTTGCCCAGGACGGGAAAGGCATCGACGATCCTGCGGCCGGCAAGGACCTGTCCGATTTCGTCGGGCGTAAAGCCGTCCTCAAGGGCCGCGGCGGAGGCCGCAAGCCCGTAGAGGCGCGGGATACGGTGCTTCTCCCGGCCCGGCAGCGCCGCCGCAAGGAGTCGCGGGCGCGCCGTGTCACTCCGCCTGTCGTCGTCTCTCATGGCCGTGGCCTCCATCCGATCCTGTGCCAAATCCGTCCTGCTCGCACCTCGAAAGGCGACAGGGTTCTGGCCGCTGAAAGAACGAGTCCGGTATCGCCTTCATTGTCGTTCACCTCGGGTCGGGACCGCCGTTGCTCGGCGACGTCAAAGATTTACCTCTTCCTTGTCGGAATGTGCTTCCAAAGTTCCCTCCCTTGGGAGATCGCACCTCGCGAAGCGGTCCCGATGCGGAGAAGACCGCGACGTCGCCCGTCCCGACCCAGGTGGGCAGCCATCTCCGTCATCGAGCGGGTCTCGTTCCGCGAGCACTCGTCGCCGGTGGCGATGCCCGAAGGGACCGACCCGCGACGTCCCGCAGGCGCATGCCGCGGACCGGGGCCATTCACGATACGAGCGTCGAAGCGGGCGCTGCGCTACGATGAGCCGACACTCGCAGGAGGCCGCCGATGCACGACGAGACGACGCATCCCCACGACCATGCGCACGACCACGGATCGGAGACGGGCGGCGAGGCCCGCGAACGCTGGAAGCACGACGGCGTTCGCGTCATTCCCGGCGACAGCCTCGATTCCAACACCGCCCAGACGCCGGGCATGTTCCGCCAGGCCGCGATCAATCACGCACGCGTCGGCGCCCAGAAGATCTGGGCCGGCACAGTGGCGATCGCTCCCGACGCCAAGACCGGCGTCCACCACCACGGTGCGCTGGAGAGCGTGATCTACGTCATTTCGGGCCGCGCCCGGATGCGCTGGGGCGACAGGCTCGAATACGTCGCCGAGGCGGGACCCGGCGACTTCATCTTCGTGCCGCCCTACGTGCCGCATCAGGAGATCAACGCCGACCCGGACCAGCCGCTTCACTGCGTCCTGGTGCGCTCCGACAACGAGGCGGTGGTGGTCAACATCACCGACGTCGAACCCGTCGAACGGCCAGAGACCGTCCATTGGGTCGACCCGATCCACGCCCACCCGTGAGGACACCGGGCGCCCCCGCCGAAGCCCGGGCACCTGCGATGCCGCGTCCGGTGCCCCGTCGCCGCGAGCCTGTCGCCGGGCGGCGGCCTCGACGAGGCGTCCCGAACGGCCGACGGGATCGGCCGGCCGCCGTGTCGTCGGCGATGTGGCGCGCCGGCACGGCCGCGATGCAACGGCGTTCTGTCGATCGCGACCGGGGAGGCTACGGCCGTCTTCGAGGAAGATCGCGGCGGTCATGGCCGCCCTTCGTCGTCCGGCGCGCGCAGCCGGTAGCCGACGCCGGTCTCCGTCAGGAGGATGCGCGGACGCTCGGGATCGGCTTCCAGCTTGAGGCGGAGCTGGCGCATGTAGACCCGCAGGTATTGCGGATCGGACGAGGTCGAGACCGCGGTCATGAGCTGGGCGTGCGTGAGCACCTTGCCGGCATGCTGGACCAGCACGCGCAGGAAGTCGTACTCGCGCGGCGTCAGCTTCACCTCGGCGCCGCGGACCCGGACGATGCGGCGCACGAGGTCGACGCTCAGGCCGTCGACCTCGAACAGGGCCCGCTCGCCCTGGACGGCGAGCTGGTGGCGCAGGGCGGCACGAATGCGCGCCAGCAGTTCGCCCATGCCGAAGGGCTTGGTCACGTAGTCGTCGGCACCGAGATCGAGGGCCTCGACCTTGCCCGGCTCGTCGTCGCGGCTGGAGAGCACCACCACCGGCAGGTCGCGAAAATCCGCCCGGACGACGCGCAGCAGGTCGTGCCCGCGCATGTCGGGCAGCCCGAGGTCGAGGATGATCAGGTCGACCGCCTCCCTGGCCAGCATGGCGAGGGCGGTGCGCGCGTCGGGCGCCTCGACGACGGCGTAGCCCTGCGTGGCCAGGCCCATGCGCAGGAGCTTGCGGATCGGCGGCTCGTCGTCGACGACGAGGATGGTTATGCTCATCCCGCGATCCCCGATCGACCGTTCCCCGCCGCGGGAATGGGCAGGTGGATGGTGAAGACCGCGCCGCTGCGGTCGCGGCGGTTGCCGGCCGTCAGCGTTCCGCCCATCGCCTCGACGAAACCGCGCGCGATGGCGAGGCCGAGCCCCGTCCCGGCCCGGACGCTGTCGCCCTTGGCGGCACGATAGAACTTGTCGAACACCCGTTCCAGCTCGGCTTGCGGCAGGCCACCGCCCTCGTCGAGGACGCGCAGGCGGACCGCACCGCGATGAACCGCCCCTTCGACCGTCACGACCGATCCGTCCGGCGCGTATTTGGCGGCGTTGTCGAGGAGGTTGACGAGCACCTGCTCGAACAGCACCGGGTCGAGGCGCAGGGCCGGCAGCGCCGCGGGCACGGCGACCACGACGCGATGGCGCGCCAGGACCGTACCGAGCCGGCGGATGGCCGTGTCGACGATCTCGGCCACGTCCTGCGGGGTGAGGGTCGCCGCCACCGCGCCCGCTTCGAGCCGGGTCATGTCGAGGAGGTTGGCGATGAAGCGGTTCAACCGCTCGGACTCCGCGACGATGGTCGTCACGAGCTCGCCCTTGGCGTCCGGGGACAGGGCCCCTTCGAGGTCGCGCAGGGTGGTGGCCGCCCCGAGCACGGAGGCCAGCGGCGTGCGCAGGTCGTGGGAGATCGAGGTGAGCAGGGCCTGGGCCAAACGGTCGGTTTCGGCGGCGCGTTCGGCCCGGTCGAGCTCTTCCACCAGGCGGACCCGCTCGATGGCGAGCGCCGCCATGTCGGCCAGGGCATCGAACAGGCGCCGGCTTTCGGGCGAGAGGATGGGGCCGGTGCCGTCCGTGTCGAGACCGACGACACCGACGATGCCGCGGCCGGTTCGCATCGGCAGGAACAGGCGCCTGGCGCCGGGCAGGGTGTCGGCGCCGCGCCCGGCCGGCCTCTCGTTGTCGAAGGCCCAGGTCGCCGCGCCGAGGTCGGCCGCCTCGAGGCGGTCCTCGGGCGGGAAGCCGGCCTTGACCGAGACCGTTCCGTCCTCGGGCAACAGCACGACCACGCGAACCCTCAGCATGGCCGCGATCTGCGCCGAGGTCGCCCACAGCACGTCGTCGAGGGTGGCACAGCCGGCGAGCGTGCGGCTGAAGCCGTAGAGCCGTTCCGTGGCGCGGGCCCTGCCCTGCGAGACGACGGCCTCGCGGCGGGAGCGCGAGGCGAGGTTCGAGACGACGACCGCCACCAGGGTGAACAGCAGGAACGCCGCCACGTTGGTCGGGTCCGCGATGGTCAGGGTATAGACCGGAGGCAGGAAGAAGAAGTTGTAGGACAGGGAGGCGGCGACCACCGCGACGAGGGAAGGCCCCAGCCCGAGGCGCGCCGCGACCGCGACCACCGCCGTCAGGAGGAACAGGTCCGCGTTCTCCACGCCGAGGACGGGCTGCGTCAGCAGCGCGAGCGCGAGGGCCACGGCCGTCGCGGCGAGGCCGAACAGGTAGGGCGCCACGACGGAAGCCGGCGCGGGCGCGGTGGCCACCGTCTTGGGCGGCATCGGATCGGCCCTCACCGCCTCGCCGGCGATGACGTGGATGCTGATGTCGCCCGAGCGCCGGACGATGTCGTGCACCACCGAGCCGTTGACGAGTTCGAACAGGGCCGAGCGCTCGGCCTTGCCGAGGATGATGTGGTTGACGTTCGTCGCGCGGGCATGGGCGAGGATGTCGTCGGCGATACGCCGGCCGCCGGGAATGGTCACGGCGTCGCCGCCGAGGCGGTCGGCCAGGCGCAGGGTGTCGGCGATGCGGTCGCGCGCGGCCTCGTCGAGGGAGAGGCTTCGCGGGCCTTCGATGGTGATGGCGGTCCAGGGCGCGTGCAGGCGGTCGGCCAGGCGCTTGGCGTGACGCACGAGGCCGGCCGAGCGCGGGTCCTCGCTGACGCAGACCAGCACCCGTTCGCCGGCGCCCCACGGGCCCGCGATGGCGTTGGCCCGCATGTGGCTCAGGAGTTCGTCGTCGACCCGGTCGGCGGTCCGGCGCAGCGCCAGTTCACGAAGGGCGGTCAGGTTGCCGCGCGAGAAGTAGTGCCTGAGGGCGCGCTCGGCGTTGCCCTTCACGTAGACCTTGCCGTCGCGCAGGCGCTGGATCAGGTCGTCGGGGTTGAGGTCCACCACCTCGATGTCCTCGGCCCGGTCGAGGATGCCGTCGGGAACGGTCTCGCGCACCCGGATGCGGGTGATCTGCGCGACGACGTCGTTGAGGCTTTCCACGTGCTGGATGTTGAGGGTGGTGAAGACGTCGATGCCGGCGTCGAGCAGTTCCTCCACGTCCTGGTAGCGCTTGGGATGGCGCGAGCCCGGTGCGTTGGTGTGGGCGAGTTCGTCGACGAGGGCGAGGCCGGGTCGGCGCGCGAGCAGCGCGTCGAGATCCATCTCCTCGAGGACCGCGGCGTGATACGGCACCGCCCGGCGGGGCACGATCTCGAAACCGTCGACCAGGGCCGCGGTCTCGGGCCGGCCATGGGTCTCGACCACGCCGACGACGACGTCGGTGCCCGCCTTGAGCCTGGCACGACCGATGGTGAGCATCTCGTAGGTCTTGCCGACCCCCGGGGCCGCCCCGAGGAAGATCTTGAGGCGGCCGCGCCCGCCCTCCTCCCGGCGCGCGGCCGCCAGCAGCGCGTCGGGGGACGGCCGGGCGGGCTCGCGCGGCGGGAGCGGGGTCGGCGGGCGGTTCATTCGGCGCGGTTACTTCCGTTCCAGCTCGTCGAGGGCGAGGTTGAGGGCGAGGACGTTCACCCGTGGCTCGCCGAGGACGCCCAGGAGCCGGCCCTGGACCCGGGACGCGACGAGGCCGCGCACCCGATCCTCGGCGAGGTTACGCGCCTTGGCGACGCGGGGCACCTGGAACAGGGCGGCGTCGGGCGAGACGTCGGGGTCGAGGCCCGACCCGCTCGTCGTGACGAGGTCGACCGGGACGGGACGACCCGGGTTCTCGGATCGGCGCGCGGCGAGGTCGCCCGTCACCCGCTCCGCGAGCGCGGCGCTGGTGGGGCCGAGGTTGGAGCCCGAGGAGCTCGCGGCGTTGTAGGGCGAGGGTATGGTTCTGGTCGCATCGGACGGGTCGGCGGCGGTGGTGGCCGAGGGCCGGCCCTGGAAGTAGCGGTCGCTGGTGAAGGACTGGCCGATCAGGCCGGAGCCGACGGACCGGCCGTCCCGTTCGACGAGGCTGCCCGCGGCCTCGGCCGGGAAGATGGCCCCGGCGAGGCCGGTCATCGCGAGGGGATAGCCGAGCCCGGTGATGGCGGTCAGCGCGATCAGCAGGACGAGGGCGGGGCGAAGCGGGTTCGACATGGCGGGTACTCTTTCGCGGGACGGTTCGAAGCGAATCAGACGAGGTGCAGGGCGGTGACGGCCAGATCGATGGCCTTGATGCCGATGAAGGGCACCAGGATGCCGCCGAGCCCGTAGATCAGGAGGTTCCGGCGCAGCAGCGCCCCGGCCCCGACCGCCCGGTAGGCCACGCCGCGCAGGGCCAGCGGGATCAGCACGACGATGATGAGCGCATTGAAGACGACGGCCGAGAGGATCGCACTCTGCGACGAGGCCAGCCCCATGACGTTGAGCGCCTGGAGCTGGGGATAGAGACCCAGGAACATCGCCGGGATGATGGCGAAATACTTGGCCACGTCGTTGGCGATGGAAAACGTCGTCAGGGCGCCGCGGGTCATCAGGAGCTGCTTGCCGATGCCCACGATCTCGATGAGCTTGGTCGGGTCGCTATCGAGGTCGACCATGTTGCCGGCCTCGCGGGCCGCCACCGTGCCGGTGTTCATGGCGACTCCCACATCCGCCTGGGCGAGCGCCGGCGCGTCGTTGGTACCGTCGCCGCACATGGCGACGAGCTTGCCCTGCGCCTGCTCCTTGCGGATCAGCGCCAGCTTGTCCTCCGGGGTGGCTTGCGCCAGAAAATCGTCGACGCCGGCCTCGGCGGCGATGGCGGCTGCGGTCATGGGGTTGTCGCCGGTGATCATCACGGTGCGGATGCCCATCCGGCGGAGCTCGGCGAAGCGCTCGCGGATACCGCCCTTCACGATGTCCTTGAGGTAGACGACGCCGAGCAAACGGCCGTCGCGGCTGACCGCCAGGGGCGTGCCGCCGGCCTTGGCGACATCCTCAGCAATGGCCTGGATCTCGCGCACGGTCTCATCGGCGACACCGGGGCTGTAGGCCAGGGCCGCGCTCGATCCACGCGTGGCCATCGGCTGCTTGCTCACGGACGCGATGATCGAATCGACCGCGCCCTTGCGGATGGAGGAACCGTCGAGGTCGACGCCGCTCATCCGGGTCTGGGCGGTGAAGGGCACGAAGGTGGCGTTGAGGCTCGCCATGTCGCGGGCGCGAATGCCGTATCGGTCCTTGGCCAGCACGACGATGGAGCGACCCTCGGGGGTCTCGTCGGCCAGCGAGGCCAGTTGGGCGGCGTCGGCCAAATCCTGCTCGGAGACGCCGTTCAAGGGCCGGAACTCGGTGGCCTGGCGGTTGCCCAGCGTGATGGTACCGGTCTTGTCGAGCAGCAGGGTGTCGATGTCGCCCGCCGCCTCGACGGCGCGCCCCGACATCGCGAGCACGTTGAAACGCACCAGCCGATCCATGCCGGCGATACCGATGGCCGACAGCAGCGCGCCGATGGTGGTGGGGATCAGGGTGACGAACAGGGCCACCAGCACGATGAGCGGGATGGAGCCGCCGGCATAGGAAGCGAAGCTCGGGATCGACGCCACGGCGAAGACGAAGACGATGGTGAGGCCGGCGAGCAGGATATTGAGGGCGATCTCGTTCGGGGTCTTCTGGCGCGAGGCGCCCTCGACCAGCGCGATCATGCGGTCGACGAAGGTCGAGCCGGCGGCCGCCGTGATCCGCACCCGGATCTCGTCGGAGAGCACCTGGGTGCCGCCGGTCACCGCCGAGCGGTCGCCGCCGGACTCGCGGATGACGGGGGCGGATTCGCCGGTGATGGCGGCCTCGTTGACCGAAGCGACGCCCTGGATCACCTCGCCGTCGGACGGGATGATGTCGCCGGCCTCGACCAGAACCACGTCGCCGACCTTGAGGTCGTTGCCGGGGACGGTCTCGAACTCCCGGCCGGCACCCTTCAGGCGCTTGGCCATGGTCTCGGTGCGACTGCGCCGCAGGCTGTCGGCCTGGGCCTTGCCGCGCCCTTCGGCGATGGCCTCGGCGAAGTTGGCGAACAGCACGGTGAACCAGAGCCAGAGGACGATCTGGCCGGAGAAGGCGAGGTCGGGGCCGCCGGTCAGCAGGTCGCGGAGAAACAGGACGGTGGTGAGCGCGGCCACCACCTCGACCACGAACATGACCGGGTTGCCGATCATGATGCGCGGGTCGAGCTTGGCGAGGGCGCCGACGAGCGCCGGCCCGACGAGGGCGGCGCTGAACAGGCGTGTGGAAGTCTGGCGGGCCATGGGGAACGTCCGGAATGAGGGTCGGCGGGGAGCCGGCGCACGACGCGCCCGGCCCGAGCGGATCTGGCGAAAGCGGCCACCCCCGGGGAGCGTCGGGGCGCTACCGCGAAGCGGCCTGGGGTTCAGGGCGCCAGCAGGCGGCCGGCAACGGCGGCGCAGGCCAGGAGGGCGAGCGCACCGAGCAGGGTCACCGCGAGCATTCCGAACACGATGTCGGACACCCGGGTCTTGCCCCCGTCCTGCGGGGTCCGGCTCGCGATCGGTGTCCTCGGCCGGCGAGGTCCGAGCCCCCTGCGCAGGGCTGCGCGCCGCTGTACGAGGCGAGGCGGCATGGCGTGACGCATCTCAGCCTCCGGCTGCGAAGGTCTGGCCGAGGCCGCCGGCGAGGTGCTCGACGATGGGCCCGAGCGCCAGGGCCGGGAAGAAGGTCAGCCCGCCGACGATGAGGATCACGCCGACCAGCAGCCCGACGAACAGGCCGCCATGGGTCGGGAACGTCCCCGCGGAGGCCGGCACGGTCGTCTTGGCGGCGAGCGACCCGGCCATGGCGAGCGCCGGCACGATCACGAAGAACCGTCCGAACAGCATGCCGAGGCCGAGCGTCGCGTTGTAGAAGGTGGTGTTGGCGCTCAGCCCGCCGAAGGCCGAGCCGTTGTTGGCCGCCGCCGAGGTGAAGGCGTAGAGGATTTCCGAGAAGCCGTGCGGACCCGCATTGGCCGGGCCGGCGAGCCCGGCCGCGACCACGGTGGCGAGTGCGGTGAAGCCGAGCATCATCAGGGGCAGGCACAGGATGGCGAGCATGGCCATCTTGACCTCGCGGCCCTCGACCTTCTTGCCGAGGTATTCCGGCGTGCGCCCCACCATCAGGCCGGCCACGAAGATCGTCACGACGACGAAGACCAGGATGCCGTAGAGGCCGGCGCCGACGCCGCCGACGATGATCTCGCCGAGCTGCATGTTGATCATAGGGATCATGCCGCCCAGCGCCGTGAACGAGTCGTGCATGGCGTTGACGGCGCCGCAGGACGCCGCCGTCGTCACCGCCGCGAACAGGGCGGAGGCGACGATGCCGAAACGGACCTCCTTGCCCTCCATGTTGCCGCCGGTGAGCCCGAACGAGTTGAGGACGGGGCTGCCCGCGCTCTCGGCCCAGTAGACGACGCTGACACCGGCCAGGAACAGCACACCCATGGCGGCAAGGATCGCCCAGCCCTGGCGCTCGTCGCCGACCATGCGGCCGAAGACGTTCGTCATCGCAGCGCCGATGGCGAAGATGGACACGATCTGGATGAAGTTCGAAAGCGCCGTCGGGTTCTCGAACGGATGGGCGGCATTGACGTTGAAGAAGCCGCCGCCGTTGGTGCCGAGCATCTTGATGGCGACCTGGCTCGCCACCGGCCCGACCGCGATGGTCTGCCTGGCGCCCTCGAGGGTCGTCACCTCGACGGCTCCGCCCAGTGTCTGCGGGACGCCCTGGGAGACGAGGAACAGGGTGTAGAGAATGCAGAGCGGCAGCAGCACGTAGAGGACGGTGCGGGTGAGATCGACCCAGAACGACCCGACCGTCGTGGCCGACGCCCGCGAAAAGCCCCGGACCAGGGCGACGGCGAGCGCGATTCCGGTGGCCGCCGAAAGGAAGTTCTGGTGGGTCAGCCCCAGCATCTGCGCGAGGTACGACAGCGTCGTCTCGCCGCCGTAGGACTGCCAGTTGGTGTTGGTGACGAAGCTCGCCGCGGTGTTGAAGGCGAGGTCGGGCGCGACCGCCGACTGCCCGTCCGGGTTGAACGGCAGCGCCGCCTGGACGCGCAGCAGCGCGTAGAGGCTCAGGAAACCGAGGGCGTGGAAGGCGAGCATGGCCAGCGCGTAGGTCAGCCAGTGCTGCTCCTGATCGGCGTCGATGCCGGCGGCGCGGTAGAGGCCGCGCTCGACGGGGGCGAGCACGGGCGAGAGGAAGGTGCGCTCGCCCGTGAACACGCGGGTCATGTAGCCGCCGAGGGGGCGGGCGAGCGCCAGCACGACCGCGCAGAACAGCGCGATCTGGATCCAGCCGTTGATTGTCATGGCAAGTCTTCCTTGGGAGCCGTTCCTTCAGAACCGCTCGGGGCGGACGAGGGCGTAGGTGAGGTATCCGAGCAGCCCCAGGGTCACGAGGGCGCCGAGCGTCAGGTCGAGCGTCATGGCGCGTCCCTCACAGGCGTTCGCAGAAGGTCGCGTAGGCGGCGGCCAGGCCGAAGAAGGCCAGCCCCGCGGCGATGAAGACGATGTCGGGCATGGTGCGTCCGTTGTCGGTCGGGGGCCGGTGCCATGACCGGCCGCGCTCGTCGGACTATGTGGACGCGAACCGCGTGAGGGTTCGAGAGGGAGTCGAGGGCGATCCCATAAGGATCTCATCAGGATCGCGGGGCGGTCGTCCTGGGCGGGGGGACCACCACCGCGACGGTGGCGCCGGCATGACGCCGGGCCCCGGCCGGGGCATCGTCCACCCTATCGTTTGACGAACCCGACGTCGGCCGCCACCCCCGCCAGTCGCTCGGGCTCGCGTTCCTTGCGCTCGCTGTAGCGGTCGACGAGGTAGTCGGCCCGTTCGCGGGTGAGCAGCGTGAACTTCATGAGTTCCTCGCAGACGTCGACGACGCGTTCGTAGAGGGGGCCCGGCTTCATGCGACCGGCCTCGTCGAACTCCTTGTAGGCCATCGGCACCGAGGATTGGTTGGGGATGGTGATCATCCGCATCCAGCGCCCGAGCACGCGCAGGGCGTTGACCGCGTTGAAGCTCTGCGAACCGCCCGAGACCTGCATCACCGCCAGGGTCCGCCCCTGCGTCGGCCGCACGCTGCCCTCGCTGAGTGGCAGCCAGTCGATCTGGCTCTTGATGACGCCGGTGAGGGTTCCGTGGCGCTCCGGGCTCACCCAGACCTGGCCCTCCGACCAGATCGAGAGCGCACGCAGTTCCTGCACCTTGGGATGGTCGGCAGCCGCGTCGTCCGGCAGCGGCAGGCCGTGCGCGTCGTAGATCCGCACCTCGCCCCCCATCCGCTCGAGGAGGCGAGCCGCCTCGTGGGCGAGGAACCGGCTGAACGAACGCTCGCGCAGGCTGCCGTAGAGGATCAGGAACCGCGGCGCATGCGTGAAGGGCGCATCGACCCGAAGGGTCTGGGGCGTCGGCACCGCGAAATGCGCCTCGCTGAGGTTCGGCAGGCCGTCGGCGGAGGTCGGTCGGGGGAAGGTCGGTCGGGGCTTGTCCACGGCGTCGCTTTCTTTTATAGTTCAATGATGATTGAGATATTGAACCGATGATGGCGGAACGGCAAGCCCTCACCGCCTTCGCAGCCCTGTCGCAGGAGAGCCGCCTGAGGATCGTGCGGGCGCTGGTCACCGCCGGCCCGGAGGGGCTGGCGGCCGGCCTCATCGCCGAGGGGATCGGCGTGTCCTCCTCCAACGTCTCGTTCCACCTCAAGGAACTGGAGCACGCCGGCCTCATCGCATCCCGCCGCGAGGGCCGGTCGATCATCTACAGCGCCGTCTATCCGGCCCTGTCGGGCCTGATCGCCTTCCTGATGAGGGATTGCTGCCAGGGCCGGCCGGAGGTCTGCGCGCCCGCCGTCACCGCACTCGACGCCTGCTGCACACCGTCTGGGGAGATCGTCCATGCCTGATCGTGTCTACAACGTCCTGTTCCTCTGCACCGGCAACACCGCCCGTTCGATCCTGGCGGAAGCCATGCTCGCCAAGGACGGCGCGGGCCGCTTCAGGGCCTATTCAGCCGGCAGCCGGCCCAAGGGAGTCGTCAACCCGATCGCCCTCCAGGTGCTGCGCGAGACCGATTATCCCACCGACGGGCTCGCCTCGAAGCCCTGGGACGTGTTCGCGACGCCCGACGCGCCAAGGATGGATTTCGTGTTCACGGTCTGCGACAGCGCCGCCGGCGAATCCTGCCCGGTCTGGCCCGGCCAGCCGGTGACCGCCCATTGGGGTATCGAGGACCCCGCCGCCGCCGAGGGAACCGACCTCCAGAAGAAGGCCGCCTTCGTCACCGCCCAACGCTACCTCAAGAACCGGATCTCCGCCTTCCTCGCCCTTCCGATCGCCAGCCTCGACGCCGTGGCCCTGTCGTCGAAGGTCCGCGAGATCGGCCATCAGACCGGCGCCACCGCCACCCGGCCGGAGGTGGCGTGATGGACGTCGTCATCTACCACAACCCGGCGTGCGGCACCTCGCGCAACACCCTGGCGATGATCCGCAACGCCGGTATCGAGCCGCATGTGATCGAGTACCTGAAGACCCCGCCGACGCGGGCGCTGCTGCGCCAGCTCGTCGATCGCGCCGGGATGTCGGTGCGCGATCTCCTGCGCGAGAAGGGTACGCCCTTTGCGGAGCTCGGCCTGTCCGATCCGGGGCTCGGAGACGACCGGCTGCTGGATGCCATCGGCGAGCACCCGATCCTGATGAATCGGCCCCTCGTCGTCAGCCCGAAGGGCGTCGCCCTGTGCCGCCCCTCCGAACGGGTCCTCGACCTCCTGCCGCCGCAACGGGGCGCGTTCGTCAAGGAGGACGGCGAGCGCGTCGTCGACGAGCACGGCAGGACCGTCGCCACCGCCTGATCGCCAACGACCGGACAAGACAAAGAAACCGCCCCGATGCTCGCGCTCGCCATCTTCGTCGTGACCCTCGTCTTCGTCATCTGGCAGCCCAGGTTCGCCTGGCAGCCCAACGGTCTCGGCATCGGGTGGAGCGCGCTGGCCGGGGCCGGCGTCGCCCTGGCCACCGGCGTCATCGGCCTGTCCGACGTGCCGGTGGTGTGGGACATCGTCTGGGACGCGACCTTCACCTTCGTGGCGTTGATCGTGATCTCGCTGCTCCTCGACGAGGCCGGGTTCTTCCACTGGTCGGCGCTGCACATCGCCCGCTGGGGCGGCGGTCGCGGCCGGCTGCTGTTCCCCCTCGTCATCCTGCTCGGCGCGGCGATCGCGGCGGTCTTCGCCAACGACGGGGCCGCCCTGCTCTTGACCCCGATCGTCCTGGCCATCCTGCTGCGGCTGGACTTCAAGCCGGCCGCCGCGCTGGCCTTCATCGTCGCCTGCGGGTTCGTGGCCGATTCCACCAGCCTGCCCCTCGTGATCTCGAACCTCGTCAACATCGTCAGCGCGAACTTCTTCTCGATCTCCTTCAGCCGCTACGCCGCGGTGATGGTGCCGGTGAACCTCGTCTCCCTGGCGGCCACCCTCGTCGTGCTGTGGCTGTTCTACCGGCGCGACCTGCCGGCCACCTATCGGATCGCCGACCTCGAGCCCCCGCGCGAGGCGATCCGCGACCCGCTGGTGTTCAAGGCGGCCTTCCCGCTCCTGGCCGTCCTGCTGGCGGCCTATGTCGTCACGGCGCCGCTCGGAGTACCGGTCTCCGTCGTCACAGGAGCCGGGGCGCTCCTGATGCTGGCGCTGGCCGGGCGCTGGTTCTCCGGGGGCAACGGCGGCGTCATCGCCATCGGCAAGGTGCTGTCCGGCGCCCCCTGGCAGATCGTGCTGTTCAGCCTCGGCATGTACCTCGTCGTCTACGGGCTGAAGAACGCCGGGCTCACCGACATCCTGGCCCAGGGCCTGGCGCGGCTCGCCGGCCAGGGCGACACGGTGGCGACCATCGGCACCGGTTTCGCCGCCGCGATCCTGTCCTCGGTGATGAACAACATGCCGAGCGTCCTCGTCGGCGCCCTGGCGATCCAGCAGGCCCCCGACCTCGCGCCCCTCACCCGAGAGCTGATGGTCTATGCCAACGTCATCGGCTGCGACCTCGGGCCGAAGTTCACCCCCATCGGGAGCCTCGCCACCCTGCTCTGGCTGCACGTTCTGGCCACCAAGGGGCAGCGCATCACCTGGGGGCAGTATATGAAGGTCGGCCTCGTCATCACGCCGCCGGTCCTGCTCGTGACCCTGGCGGCCCTCGCCCTCTGGCTGCCGATCCTGGGGCCGCAATAACGGGTCATTCATGGACGGTAGCCGACGCTGGCCGGTCATCTCCGCGCTCGGAATCGTCCAGATCCTGTCTTGGGGGTCGTCGTTCTATCTCCTCGGGGTGCTCGCGACGCCGATCGCCGCCGACACCGGCTGGCCCCTGACCTGGATCGTGGGCGGCCTGTCGGCGGGCCTGCTCGTGGCCGGCCTGGTTTCGCCGACCGTGGGCCGGACCATCGCGCGCCATGGCGGGCGCCCGGTGCTGGCCTCCGCGGCGGTGGCGATGGCGACCGGCCTCGTCGTGCTCGCGCTGGCCCCGAACCTGACCGTCTTCCTCCTGGCCTGGCTGTTCCTCGGCCTCGGCATGGGGATGGGCCTGTACGACCCGGCCTTCGCCACCCTCGGGCGCCTCTACGGTGCGCAGGCGCGTCCCGCGATCGCGACCCTCACGCTGTGGGGAGGCTTCGCCAGCACGGTGAGCTGGCCGCTATCCGCCCTCCTCGTCGAGGCGATCGGCTGGCGGGGAACCTGCCTCGCCTATGCCGGGCTGCAACTGGCGGTGTCGCTGCCCCTGGTCCTGTGGACGATCCCCCCGCCGGCCACCCCGGCGCCGGGCCCCGACGTCCGGCAGAAGCCCGTCCCGGTCCTGGCGGAACGCGAGCGCCGGGCCTTCGTCGTGATGGCCGGCATCCTGGTCCTGGGCGGCACGGTGATGACCATGGTGTCGGTCCATCTCCTCACCCTGCTCCAGGCGCGCGCGGTGCCGCTGGCTTCGGCCGTGGCTTTCGGCGCGCTGATCGGCCCGGCCCAGGTCGGTGCCCGGCTCATGGAGATGGCCGGCCGGGGCCGCCACCATCCGCTCTGGACGCTCACCGCCGCCATGAGCCTCGTCGCGGTCGGCATCGCCCTGCTGGCGGTGGAGGTGCCCTTCGTGGGCCTCGCCCTCGTGCTCTACGGCGCCGGCAACGGCATCTATTCGATCGCCCGCGGAACGGTGCCGCTCGTGTTGTTCGGCCCGGAGCGCTACGCCCCCCTGATCGGGCTGCTGGCACGGCCGGGGCTGATGGCCCAGGCGGCGGCCCCCCTCGTCGGCGCCTTCGTCCTGACCCACGGCGGCGCCGAAGGCGTGTTCGTGCTGCTCACGACCCTGGCCGTCGCGAACGTGGCGCTGGTGGGTCTCCTGTGGCGGTGTCGCTGACCCCGAAGGACCGGCACGGCCTCCGTCGGCCGCTCGTGGATAACGGATCGCGAGGATGCGCTGGCGCGGTTCACACTTCGATAGGGTAACGACGCGTTAAGGAGGGCCCGGCGCGACCCTTTCGCGGCGGCAAGCCCGCTTGGAACACTTCGTCAAACCCCGATCCGCATCGTCGGCACCGTCCACGGTTCCGGGTTTCTTGCGATGTGCGTATTCTGCGGCCAGACCCACCCGACGGTCGCCTATGCCCTGGGATCGGGAAGCGGCACCACCGCCACCGCGTCGGAGGCGTCCGGCACGGCGACGTTCACGTCCGTGTCACGCACCGCCGACGTCGACGTCAACGGCCTGCTGTACGGCACGAAGTGGGCCGGGACCGCGCTCACGGTGTCGTTCCCCGACGTCTATGACGATTACGGGACCGGCTACTACGATCAGGGCGCGGCGAGCCGCATGGCCGTGCTGACGGCCGCGCAACAGACGGCCGCGCGGGCGGTGCTGGCCAACGTCGCCGCCGTCTCCAATCTCGCCCTCACGGAGATCGCCGAGACCGCGAGCGTCCACGCCAACATCCGGCTGGCGAACTCGGGCGCGCCCTCGACGTCCTACGCCTATCTGCCGGGGTCGAGCCTGTCGGGCGATGTCTTCTTCGGCAACATCGCCGGGAGCGTGCCGGTGGCGGGCACCTACGCCTACCACACCTACCTCCACGAGATCGGGCACGCCCTCGGCCTGAAGCACGGCCACGACACCGGTTCGTTCGGCGCGATCTCGCGCCCGATGGATGCGATGGAATACTCGGTGATGACCTATCGCTCCTACGTCGGCGCGCCCCTCACCGGCTATCGCAACGAGTCCATAGGCTACGCCCAATCGCTGATGATGCTCGACATCGCAGCCCTGCAGGCCCTCTACGGCGCCGACTACACCACCCAGGCCGGCGACACGGTCTACAGCTTCAGCGCCACCACGGGCGTCATGTCCATCGACGGGGTCGCCCAGGACGCGGTGGCCGGCAACCGCGTGTTCCGGACCATCTGGGACGGCGGCGGCAACGACACCTACGACTTCTCCAACTACACGACCCACCAGACGATCGACCTCGGCGCCGGGGCCGGCAGCACGATGTCGACCGCCCAGATCGCCTATCTCGGCGGCCCGTCCGCGCGCGCCAACCTCTACAACGCCCTCCTGTTCGCCGGGAACGTCGCGTCCCTCATCGAGAACGCCGTCGGCGGCGCGGGCAACGACCTCATCACCGGCAACCAGGCGGCCAACACCCTGTCAGGCGGCGCGGGCAACGACACCCTCGACGGCGGCATCGGCGACGACACCCTGATCGGCGGCGCCGGTGACGACACCTACCGGCTCGGCGACGCCGGTGACGTGGTGACGGAACTAGCCGGCGGCGGCACGGATACGGTGCTGGCCGCCTTCGGCCTCACCCTCGCGGACGACATCGAGAACGCCACCCTCACCGGCACGGCGGCGGTGAACGCCACCGGCAACGCCCTGGCCAACCTGCTCACCGGAAACGCCGCCGCCAACGTCCTCGACGGCGGCGCGGGCAACGACACCCTCGACGGCGGCGCCGGTGCCGACGCGCTCACCGGCGGGCTCGGCGACGATGTCTACGTCGTCGATTCCACGGGCGACACCGTGACGGAACTGGCCGGGGCGGGCATGGACACCGTGCGCGCCGGTATCGCCTACGTGCTGGGCCTCAACCTCGAAAACCTGGTGCTGACCGGCACCGCCTCCGTCGCCGGGACCGGCAACGGGCTCGCCAACGCGCTCACCGGCAACGCGGGCGCCAACGTCCTCGACGGGATCACCGGCGCCGACACCCTGGCGGGGGGCGCGGGCAACGACACCTACATCGTCGACGGCGACGACGTCGTCGTCGAGGGCGCCAGCGGCGGGACGGACACCGTCCGGTCCTCGGGAAGCCACGTCCTCGGCAGCGAGGTCGAGGTGCTGGTGCTCACCGGCACCGCCGCCATCGACGGCACCGGCAACGCCCTGGCCAACACGCTCACCGGCAACGCCGGCGCCAACGTCCTCGACGGCGGCATCGGGGCCGACCGCATGGCCGGAGGCGCGGGCGACGACACCTATCGCGTCGACGCCACCGGCGACGTGGTGACGGAACTGGCCAACGGCGGCACCGATACGGTGTCCGCCTCCGTCGGCTACGTCCTGCTCGCCAACCTCGAGAACCTCACCCTGACCGGCAACGCCGCCATCGACGCCACCGGCAACATGCTGGCCAACGTCCTCACCGGAAACGCCGCGGCCAACCGCCTCGACGGCGGCCTCGGAGCCGACACCATGGCCGGCGGGCTCGGCGACGACACCTACCGGGTCGACAACCTGGGCGACGTCGTCACGGAGGCGTCCAACGGCGGCACCGACCGGGTCGAGGCATCCGTCGGCCACACCCTCGGCGGCGACGTCGAGATCCTGACGCTCACCGGCACCGGCGCCATCTCAGGCACGGGCAACGGTCTCGCCAACCTCATCACCGGCAACGGCGCCGCCAACCTCGTCGACGGCGCGGCCGGCGACGACACCATGGCCGGCGGCCTCGGCAACGACACCTACCGCGTCGACAGCGCCGGCGACATCGTCATCGAGCTCACGGCGGGGGGGATCGACACCGTCGAAGCCGCCGCCAGCTACGTCCTGGGCGCACAGGTCGAGTACCTCGTGCTCACGGGCTCCGCCGCCATCGGCGGGACCGGAAACGCGCTGGCCAATCGCATCACCGGCAACGGTGCGGGCAACACGCTGACGGGCGATGCCGGCGACGACACCCTCGACGGCGGCGCCGGCGACGACGTCCTGGTCGGGGGGCTGGGCAACGACACCTATCGCATCGACAGCGCGAGCGACGTTGTCACCGAGGCGGCCGGTGGCGGCACCGATACGGTCGAGGCGGCGGCGACCTACACCCTCGGCGACGCAATCGAGGGCCTCGTCCTCGTCGGTGCCGCGGCCATCGCCGGCACCGGCAACGTCCTGGCCAACGCCATCGCCGGTAACACGGCGGCCAATCGCATCGACGGCGGCGCCGGTAACGACACCCTCGACGGCGGCGCCGGCGCCGATACGCTGGTCGGCGGGCTCGGCGACGACACCTTCAGGGTCGACGCGGCCGGCGACGTGGTCACCGAAGCCGCCGGCGAGGGCACCGACACGGTGATCGCGACGGTCGGATACATCCTGTCGGGCGAGGTGGAAGCCCTGACCCTGGCCGGGTCGGCGGCGATCAACGGCACCGGCAACGGGCTCGCCAACCTCATCACCGGCAACATCGGCGCCAACATCCTGGACGGCGGCGCCGGCAGCGATACCCTCGCGGGCGGGCTCGGCGACGACACCTACCGGATCGACACCGTGGCGGACGTGGTGATCGAGGCGGCGGCCGCGGGCACCGACACCGTACAGGCCTCCTTCGACGTCACGCTCGGGGCCAACCTCGAGAACCTGCAGCTTCTGGGCTCGGCCGCCGTCAACGGGACCGGCAACGCACTTGCCAACGCCATCACCGGCAACGCCGGGGCCAACCTCATCGACGGCGGCGCCGGCGCCGATCGCATGGCGGGAGGGCTCGGGGACGACGTCTACAGGGTCGACAACGCCGGCGACATCGTCACCGAGACGGCCTCGGGCGGAACCGACACGGTGCAGGCCGGCATTTCCGCGACCCTCTCCGCCTTCGTCGAGAACCTGACGCTCACCGGCAGCCTGGCGATTTCGGGAACCGGCAACACCCTCGCCAACCGTCTCGTCGGCAACGGAGCCGCCAATACCCTCGACGGGGCCTCGGGCGCCGACACCATGGTCGGTGGGGCGGGCAACGACATCTACCGGGTCGACTCCGCCCTCGACGTTACCACGGAACTCGCCGGCGAGGGCACCGACACGGTCCTGGCGTCGACCGGATACACCCTGGGCGACAACGTCGAGAACCTGACGCTCGGCGGCACCGCCGCCCTCTCGGGCACCGGCAACGCCCTGTCCAACCTCGTCACCGGCAACGCGGGCGCCAACCTCCTCGACGGCGGCGCGGGCGCCGATACCCTGGCCGGCGGGCTCGGCAACGACACCTACCGGGTCGACGATGCCGGGGACGTGGTCACCGAAATCGCCGGGGGCGGCACCGACACCGTCGAGACCCTGGTCAGCCTGACCCTCGCGGCACAGGTCGAGGCCCTGACCCTCGCCGGCAGCGCTGCGATCGACGGCACCGGAAACGCGCTCTCCAACCTCCTCATCGGCAACGATGCGGCCAACGTCCTCGACGGCGCGGGCGGCGACGACACCTTCGAGGGCGGCGCCGGGGCCGACACCCTGATCGGCGGGCTGGGCAACGACAGTTACCGCGTCGGTGCCGGCGACGTGATCACCGAGGCGGCGGGCGGAGGCATCGATACGGTCCTCTCGGCCATCACATGGACCCTCGCGAGCGAGATCGAGACCCTCACCCTCACCGGGACCGGCGCCGTCGACGGTACCGGCAATGCGCTCTCGAACCGCATCACCGGCAACGCAGCCGCCAACACCCTGGCGGGCGATGCCGGCAACGATACCCTCGACGGCGGAGCCGGTGCCGACACCCTGGTGGGCGGGCTGGGCGACGACACCTATCGCATCGTCGATAGCGGCGACGTCGTCACGGAACTGACGGGAGGTGGCATCGACACGGTCGAGGCGGCACTGAGCCTCGTGCTGGCCGACTTCGTCGAGAACCTGGTCCTGACCGGGGTCACGGCCCTCTCGGGCACCGGCAACGGCCTTGCCAACCGCCTCACCGGCAATGCCGGCGCCAACCTCATCGACGGAGGGGCGGGCGCGGACACCATGACCGGCGGCCTGGGCAACGACACCTACCGGGTCGACGACAGCGGCGACGTCGTCGTCGAACTCGCCGGCGGCGGCAGCGACCTCGTCGAAACCGGCCTGAGCCATACGCTGTCGGCGCAGGTGGAAAACCTCACCCTCACCGGCTTGGGCGCCATCGACGGCACCGGCAATGCGCTGGCCAACATCATCACCGGCAACGCAGCCACCAACGTCCTCGACGGCGGCGCCGGCAGCGACAGGATGGCCGGTGGGCTCGGCGACGACACCTATCTCGTCGACATGGCGGCCGACGCGGTGATCGAGGCGGCCGGCGGCGGAACCGACACCGTTCGGTCCTCCGCCAGCGTCACCCTGGCCCTCAACGTGGAGAACCTCACCCTGGTCGGCACCGCCGCCATCGCCGGAACCGGAAACGCGCTGGCCAACGTCATCCTCGGCAATGGGGCCGCCAATAGCCTCGACGGCGGCCTCGGAGCCGATTCGATGGCCGGCGGCCTCGGCAACGACACCTACCGGGTCGACAACGCCGGGGACGTGGTCACCGAAGCGGCGGCATCGGGCACCGATACGGTCCTGACGGCGTCCAGCTACACGCTGACCGACCACGTCGAGGCGTTGACGCTCACCGGAAGCCTGGCGGCCGATGCCACCGGCAACGGGCTCGCCAATGTCATCACCGGCAACGGCGCCGCCAACGTCCTCGACGGCGGCGCGGGCGCCGACACGATGGTCGGCGGAGCCGGCAACGACACCTATGTCCTCGATTCGCTGTCGGACGTGGTCAGTGAAGGCGCCAGCGCCGGAACCGATAGCGTCCGCAGCGCCGTCACCCATACCCTCGGGGCGAACGTCGAGAACCTCACCCTGCTCGGGAGCGCCGACATCGACGGCACCGGCAACGCCCTCGCCAACCGGATCCTCGGCAACGACGCGGTCAACGCTCTGTCGGGAGCGGCCGGCGACGACGTCCTGCGGGGGGCCGGCGGAGACGACCGTCTCACCGGCGGGCTGGGCCGGGACATCTTCACCTACGACGCCTTCGACTTCGGAGCCGACACCATCCTCGACTTCCTCTCAGGGACCGACCGGATCGACCTGCGCGGGTCCGGCATCGATGCCGTCGCGGATGTCTCGTTCGCGGCCTCCGGCGGCGACCTCCTGATCTCGTTCGCGGGGGTCGACGACACGATCACGCTGGCCGGCCTCTCGTCGCTGCAACTCGCCGCGTCGGACCTCCTGTTCGCATGAGGATCCGCCTCGCCCCGATCGCCCTGCGGCGGCGGGGTCGACGCGAGGGCGCGTCATCGCCTCCCGATGCAGGAGATGGGCGAACCGATACCGGGCGGTATTTCCCGATCGATCGTTTCGACGCATGATGTCGTCATGGCCGGCGGCAAGGTCGAAGCGTCATGAAACAGGTCATGCTGGCGACCCTGGGTTGCCTTTTGTCGGCGTTGTCCTGCTTTGGCGCCGACGGTTACTCGTTCTCGACCTACCTGTCCGACCGCGGCGGTTGCAACGCCCAGCGGCAGATCCTCGACGGGCGCCTGAAGGAACTCCGGCTCGACGTCGCCTCGTCCCAGAAGGCCGGTCGCAGTGCGAGCGTCGACCTGTTCGGGAAGCCGGCGGCGGACTGGTCGGAGGCCGACATCCGCGAGGTCCTGGCGGCCTACGGCTACTGCGAGGAACAACTCTTCCTGCGCAATGTCGAAGGGACCACGCACCGTAAGAATCGGGAATCGATGCGCAGGGACTACGAGGTACTGATCGCGCGCGGCGCGGCGCGGATCGAGGAGAGCCTGCGGGAGATCATCGCCGCCGGCCGCAGCGAGGCCGCCAAGACCGGCGCCCAGGCGACGGGCCAGCGCCGACCGAACCGCGACGGTCCTCCGGGCGATCGCTGGAACCGCGACGGGGTCCGGCCCTCAGCCGCCGCCGAGGGCGAGCCGGGCGAACGGTTGCCGGACCCGACGACCGACCTCAGCGAGGCGGAACGGACGAGGCAGTCCGAGATCCGGGCCGGTCTCCTGCAGGATGCCCGCCGCACCGCCCTCGAACGGGAGCGCGACCGCCTGCGCGCGCAGATCCCGCCCTCCGACCGGCCCGTGCCCGCTGGTCCCATCGCATCCGCACCGGAGAAGACCGCCGACGCCTTCGCCTTCGCGCCCCGGCCGATCGTCGACCGAACCCAATGCGCGGTGACGCGGGAGGGCTTCGACCAGGTCCAGCGCGGGATGCCGCTCGAACGCGTCGAGGCGGTGATCGGGTGCCGGGGGACGCTGACCACCACCACGATGTCGGCCGACCTCGGCAAGGTCGAGGTGATGCTCTGGGACGACCGCCGTACCAGCGGCGCCATCACGGTTCAGTTCCTCAACAACGTGGTCTTCGCGAAGAGCCAGGTCGGGCTGAACTGACGGGACCCGCGACTGCGCGGCTAGGCTCTCCTCACTCCGCCGCCGGCCTCGCCGCGCGCAGAGCCTGCGCCGCCCGGCCTCGCGCGATGTCGCCGTGGGCATCGGTGAACTGGAGCGCGGCGAGCTGTGCGTAGAGGGCGCCCTCGGCCAGCAGGCTGTCGTGGGTGCCCGATTCGACGATGCGGCCGCCGTCGAGGACGAGGATGCGGTCCGCCGAGCGGATCGTGGCGAGGCGGTGAGCGATGACGATGGTGGTGCGCCCGCGCATCAGCGTGTCGAGGGCGCTCTGCACCGCGCGCTCGCTTTCCGCGTCCAGGGCCGAGGTCGCCTCGTCGAGGAGCAGGATCGGCGCATCCTTCAGGATCGCGCGGGCGATGGCGACGCGCTGGCGCTGGCCGCCCGAGAGCGTGACGCCGCGCTCGCCCACCACGGTGTGGTAGCCCTGCGGCAGGGCCTGGACGAAGCCGTCGGCATGGGCGAGTTCGGCCGCCCGCCGGACGTCGGCCTCGGTGGCGCTCGGCCGGCCGTAGGCGATGTTCTCGAACACCGTGCCGGAGAACACCGTCGGGTCCTGCGGCACCAGGGACAGGCGCTGGCGCAGGGCGTCCGGATCGGCCTTCGCGATGTCGACGCCGTCGATGCGCACGCAGCCCGAGACCGGATCGTAGAACCGCAGGATGAGCTGCAGGACCGTGGTCTTGCCGGCGCCCGAGGGGCCGACGAGGGCGACCCGCTCGCCGCGGGACACGGAAAAGTCGATCCCGTCGAGAGCCGCGTGCTCGGGCCGGGTCGGATAGGAGAAGCGCACCGCCTCGAAGGCGAGTTCGCCGCGCGAGGGCGACGGCATCGCGACGGGGGCGTCGGGCGCGCGGATCACCGGCTCGGCGGCCAGGATCTCGCCCAGCCGCTCGGCCGCACCGGCCGCCTGGGCGAGTTCCCCGTAGACCTCGGAGAGCTGGCCGAGGGCACTGGCACCGAAGACGGCGTAGAGCACGAACTGCGAGAGCTGGCCGGCGGTCATGGTGCCCGCCAGCACCCCTTGCGCGCCGTACCACATCACCCCGACGACGCTCGACGAGATGAGGAAGATCGCCACCCCCGTCAGGAGCGAGCGCGCCCGCACCGAATCGCGGGCGGCCCCGTAGGCGTTCTCGGAGGCCTGCGCGAAGCGGCCGGCCGTGGTCCGGCCCATGCCGAAGGCCTGCATCGTCCGGATCGAGCCCACCGCCTCGGAGGCGTAGGCCGAGGCCTCGGCGAGGCGGTCCTGCGCGGCCCGCGAGCGGCGCCGCACCCCGCGCCCCGACAGGATCAGAGGAAACACGATGAGCGGGATCGCCACGAGCACGAGGACCGACAATCGCGGGCTGGTGATCACCATCATGACGACGGCGCCCACGAACAGGAAGGCGTTGCGCAGGAGGATCGAGATCGAGATCCCGAACACCGACTTGACCTGCGTCGCGTCCGCGGTCAGCCGCGAGATGATCTCGCCCGATTGCGACCGGTCGAAGAAGGCCGGGTCCAGCACCGTCAGGCGGCGGAAGACGGCGCTGCGCAGATCGGCCACCACACGCTCCCCGAGCGTCACCACCGTGTAGTAGCGGGCGGCACTCGACAGCGCTAGCACGGCCACGACGCCTAGGAGGCCGGCGAAATAGGCGTCGATGACGGGCGCGTTCTCCGCCGAGAAGCCGTGGTCGATCACCCGGCGCATGGCGATGGGCACCACCAGGGTGGCACCGGAGGCGACGAGGAGCGCCAGGAACGCCGCCACGATCCGGCCGCGGTAGACCGCCGCGAACGGAACGAGCGGCTTCAACGACCCCAGGGGCGCCTTCGAACGATTGTCCTGGCCGGAGGTCTGGCCGGAGCTGCGGTCGGATTTACGGGCCATCATGCCTCTGGAGGATCCACGGATATGACATGGGACGGGCGCGGAACACCGAAATCCCGCCGTCCCGGCCGAGCGGACACGGATGGCCGCTTGTTCGTTCCGGAGCGGTGAGGTATAGGCGCGGCTTCATCCGATTGCGCGTGATCTATGGCCGCGGGCCGCCAGGCGGGCCGGTCGGCGTGGCTATTGAAGGACTTCGTCATGGCAAAGAGTGCGGCCGACAAGGCCAAGGGTACCGAGCATCCCGACTACCACTTCATCAAGGTCGTGATGACCGATGGGTCGGACTACATGACCCGGTCGACCTACGGCAAGGAGGGCGACACCCTCAACCTCGACATCGATCCCAACACGCACCCGGCCTGGACCGGCGGCGAGCAGAAGATGCTCGATCGCGGCGGTCGCGTCTCGCGCTTCAACTCGCGCTTCGGCAGCCTCTCGTTCGGCAAGAAGTAAGGCCTTTCCCGCTCCTGCGGGACCGGCGGCGAAAACAGGCGGTGCCCGACACGGGGCACCGCCTGTTTTCGTTCGGCCGCCAAGTCAGTGCGCGGTGTTGAAGGTCGTGCGCAGGAGGTCGTGCTGGGCCGCCACCGGGCTGATGCGGGCGACCGGCGTCGGGCGGTCGTCGCAGATCAGCGCGTCGAGGTGCAGGACGCGGGCATGCAGGCGGCGCGTGCGCACGATGAGGTCCTGCAGGCGCGTCGGCAGCAGCGTCCCGGCATCGGCCCGCGGCAGGTCGGGCGTGGTCAGCCGCACGCGGGTCTTTTCCTGCATCGCCTGGGAGGCGCTGATCTCGCCCTCGGCCACGGCACGCTGCACGAGGAGCCAGGAGGCGATCTGCATCAGGCGGGTGGTGAGGCGCATGCTCTCGCTGGCGTAGGCGAGGGTGCCGTCCCGCGACAGCAGGCGCGATTCCTCGCGGCCCTGCCCGTCGAGATAGGCCGCCGCTTCCTCGACGATGGCCATGCCCTCGCGGAACAGCCCCTTGAACGCCTCGGAGGCCAGGTAGGTCGTCCCGAAATCGACCCAGTCCCGCTCGTCCCGGAAGGTGACGTCGAACCCGTTCATGGTGCCCCCTGTGCCAAGGCCGGATCGTTGCCGTTCCGAAATGGAACGCGACCCCTGCCGCTGCAGCCCATGTGGCAAACCTAGCGCCGAACGCGCCCCGGCGCGTCGCTAACCGTGTGTTAACGTTAAGGGACAGGGCGGGCGCCGGACAAAAAAATGCCGCCTCGGGTGGGCGGCATGTGTCGAGTCGTCAGGAGGCATCGCGCGAGCGGACCGGAAACCCCGTTCCACATCCAGAACCCTGGACCTCCTGACCCTGCCACCGGCATGGTTAACCGAGGGTTAAGGCCCGGCCCGCGCGCTCGCCCGAAGGTTCCTGCGAGGGGTCCGCCGCCGGGGAAACGGAATTGACTTGAGCCCCCCCTTCCGCCATAAGCCGCGCCATCGCGACGCCGCGCCCCTTGTGGGCGCCCTTCGCGCTTGCAGACACATTCTTGGAGCGAGCCTCAGGATGTCGCGCGTGACCTTCCGGGTCCGCCGTCCCGGCTCTGTTCCGTCGGAGATCGCGCGATGAAAAGAACCTACCAGCCCAGCAAGCTCGTGCGGAAGCGTCGTCACGGCTTTCGTGCGCGCATGGCCACCGCCGGCGGCCGCAAGGTCATTGCCGCGCGCCGCGCTCACGGCCGCAAGAAGCTTTCGGCCTGATCGACCGGTCGCGCCGTTGGACGACGGCGCATCGGCAGGATGATCAGCGTCCAGGATCGGCGGCTCGGGCTTGACCGGGCCGGAGCGTGTGCGGCCGAGGTCGAGCGAACCGTGTCGACGATCGAACGCCTGAAGAAGCGCTCCGATTTTCTCTCCGCTGCCGGCGGGCGCAGGTTTCATACCGACCGCATGACGGCAAAGGGGATCCTGCGACCCAACCCCGATCCCGCCGGTCTGAGAATCGGCTTCACCGTCACCAAGCGGGTCGGACACGCCACCGAGCGCAATCGCATCAAGCGACGCCTGCGCAGCGTGGTGGAGCAGGCTGCGCGCGACCTGCCGGACGTTGCCGCCGACGTGGTCCTCGTGGCCCGCCGTCCGAGCCTGCACGCCCCCTTCGGTGTCCTCGTCGACGAACTGCGCCGCGCTGTAGGCGCCGTGACGAAACCGCGGTCCTCAATCCAGCCCGACACCGGCTCGGCCCGCCCTTCCCGGAGCGGATCCCGATCGCGCGGCCGGCCCACGGGCACCGCCCCATCCGATCTTTCGGCAAAGCCGGTCGATTCCTCGCCGCTGCCGCCCTCCCCTCCCGCCAACCTGTGTGACGGATCGACCGATGGGTAATGACAAGACGAACATGATCGTCGCGATCGCCCTGTCGCTGGCGGTCCTGCTCGGTTGGAACTACTTCATCGCCGCGCCGCGAGTGGAGCAGCAGCGCCAGGCGGCGCTGCTCGAGAAGGCGGCCCAGGGTCAGGCCGCGACCGGACAGGCCGGCGTCGACGGTGTCCCGACTCCGAGTCCCAAGGAGGGCCAGCCCTCTTCGCCGATCCCCGGCACCCTCGGCAGCCCGACACAGACGGTCGAATCGCGCGAGGCCGCCCTGGCGCGCTCGCCGCGCGTGCGCATCGAGACGCCGGCCCTGTCCGGCTCGGTGTCGCTCAAGGGCGGCCGCATCGACGACGTCCTGCTCAAGGGCTACCACGAGACCGTCGACGACAAGAGCCCGCGCATCGTGCTGCTGTCGCCCACCGGCAGCGCCAACCCCTATTTCGCCGAGTTCGGCTGGGTCGGCCAGAATGCCGGTCCTCTGCCCACCGGCGAGACCGTCTGGACCGCCGACGGCACCGTGCTGTCGCCCGGCACGCCCCTGACCCTGACCTTCGACAACGGCGCCGGCCTCGTCTTCAAGCGGGTCCTGACCGTCGACGACAAGTTCATGTTCACGGTGCGCGACGAGGTCGAGAACAAGAGCGCCAACCCGGTCACGCTCTACCCCTACAGCCTCGTCTCCCGTTGGGGAAAGCCGCAGACGCAGGGGTTCTACGTCCTGCACGAAGGCATGATCGGCGTGCTCGGCGGCGAAGGACTGCAGGAATACACCTACGACCACGTCGCCAAGGAGCCGCCCTACGGCAACGGCGGCACCAAGGGTAAGGCCTGGGCCAACGTGACGGGCGGCTTCGTCGGCATCACCGACAAGTATTGGGCCGCCGCCGCCATCCCCGATCAGGCCGAGGCCTACACCGGCGCCTTCACCGAGCGCACCGACGGAGCCACCAAGGTCTACCAGGCCAGCGTGCGCGGCGACGGCCGCACCATCGCACCGGGCGCGTCTCTGGGCGCGACCCAGCGCCTGTTCGCCGGCGCCAAGGAAGTCAACGCGATCACCACCTACGAGAAGGATCTCGGCATCAAGCAGTTCGATCTGATGATCGACTGGGGCTGGTTCCACTTCATCACCAAGCCGATGTTCCGGGCTCTGGACTTCTTCTTCCATCTGTTCGGCAACTTCGGCGTCTCGATCCTGGTCGTGACGCTCCTGCTCAAGATCCTGTTCCTGCCCATCGCCAACAAGTCGTACAAGTCCATGGCCAAGATGAAGGCCGTGCAGCCCGAGATGCTCTCCATCCGCGAGCGCTACGGCGACGACAAGATGAAGCAGCAACAGGCGATGATGGAGCTGTACAAGAAGGAGAAGATCAACCCGGTCGCCGGCTGCTGGCCGGTGCTGATCCAGATCCCGGTGTTCTTCGCGCTCTACAAGGTCTTGTTCATCACCATCGAGATGCGGCACGCGCCGTTCTTCGGCTGGATTCAGGACCTGGCCGCGCCCGATCCGACGAGCCTTCTCAACCTCTTCGGCCTGCTGCCTTACGCGGCACCGGACTTCGTCCACCTCGGCATCTGGCCCATCATCATGGGCATCACGATGTTCATCCAGATGAAGATGAACCCCGCGCCGCCGGACCCGGTGCAGGCGCAGATCTTCACCTTCATGCCGATCGTGTTCACCTTCATGCTCGGCTCTTTCCCCGCCGGCCTGGTGATCTACTGGGCCTGGAACAACACCCTCTCGGTGATCCAGCAGTACGTCATCATGCGCCAGAACGGGGTGAAGGTGGAGCTGTGGGACAACTTGAGCGGGATGGTGAAGAAGAAGCCCGCCGACAAGGTCCCGACCGTCAAGAGCTGACCTTTCCGGTCGATGGAGGGGGCGAGCCTCATCCATCCACCTGCCGGAGCCGCACCATGTCCCAAGAGAACGACGATGCGGCCCTCCTGGAATCGGGCCGCCTGCTGTTCGCAGGCGTGGCCGACTTCCTGTCCTCGGCGCCGACCGTCGCGGCGCTGCCGCCGATGAAGGGCGTCGAGATCGCCTTCGCCGGGCGATCGAACGTCGGCAAGTCGAGCCTCGTCAATGCGCTGACAGGCCGCAACACCCTGGCGCGGACCTCGCACACGCCCGGCCGCACCCAGCAGCTCAACTTCTTCGACATCGGCGGACGGCTCACCCTCGTCGACATGCCCGGCTACGGCTACGCCAAGGTCGAGAAGGCCAAGGTCGAGGCCTGGACCGACCTGATCCACGACTACCTCAAGGGCCGGGCCAACCTCGCCCGCGTCTTCATGCTGATCGATTCGCGCCACGGGCTGAAGAGCATCGACACCGACGTGCTCGACGGCCTCGACAAGGCCGCGGTGAGCTACCAGATCGTCCTGACCAAGGGCGACGCCCTCAGGAAATCCGAGATCGCGGCACGGATCGCGGGCGTGCAAGAGGCGCTGTCGAAGCGCCCGGCCGCCTACCCCGAGATCCTGATCACCTCGAGCCGCGACGACAGCGGCGTGCCGGAGCTGCGCGCCAGCGTGGCCCGCCTGCTCGCGGAGCGCGGCGCATGAGGCTCGCGCTGCCGGACCGCATTCTGCTGGCACTCGGTGCGCTGGCGGGGCTGCTCGGGGTCGTCGCCAGCGCGGCGGCGGCCCATTCGGGTGGCGCGGAATCCCTCAAGACGGCGGCGCAGTTCCTGCTGTTCCATGCGCCCGTCGTGATCGGGCTCGTGGCGCTGAGCCAGAGCGGGGCCACCCATCGGCTCGTCACACGCTCGGCGGCCGTCGCCGTCGTGCTCGGGCTCGCGCTGTTCTGTGGCGATCTCGCCCTGCGTGCGCTCTACGGGACCCCGCTGTTTGCGATGGCGGCGCCGACGGGTGGTCTCGTCCTGATGGCCGGCTGGGGACTCGCCGCCGTGGCGGCTTTCGTCCCCGCCGGCCCCCGGGCGGGAAGACCCTGAGGACACTGCCCGGGCCGCCATTCTACTTGATCAGCGGTGGCAGTTGCGGACTCGCGCCGTCCGGCAGGGCCGTCTGCGCCGTGTTCATCGTCATGGCGAGCAAGGTGTAATAGCCGTTGATGCCGGCCATCTCGATCGCGCCCTGCTCCCCGAACGCGGCGACCACGCGCTTGTAGGTAGCGTCGCTCACCGCCTTGTTGTGGTGCAGTTCCGTCGAGAAGGCATAGGTAAGCGCTTCCTCCTCGCCCATGGCGTCGGGCCGGCGCCCTTCCTGGATCGCGGTGACGATGGCGGGGTCGAGACCGGCCTTGAGGGCAATCGGCTGGTGAATGTGCCATTCGAGTTGCTGGGTCCACTCCCGCGCCGTGATGAGGATCACCATTTCGCTCAGGCGCAACGGGAGGACGCTGCGATAGCGCAGGTGCAGGCCCATGTTGCTGGCGTTGGTCATCAGCTCCGGGCTGCGCAGCAGCGGTACGAACGGGCCGAAGACCGGCACCTTTCGCGCGCTCAGGAAGGCGTCGGACGCCTTCCTCTGCGCCTCCGTCTGTCGATCGGCCAGAATCTCGGGCAGGCGATCCTCAGCCATGACGCCCCCCGCTCCGGTCAGGAGCATGACGCCCGCGAGCAGCATTCTGGAGACCATGTCCGGTGACCTTTCGGCGTGGCTGACGGGGTTCGATGCGGCGATCGGGGGCTACGGCATCACCGGCGGGTGATAGGTCAGCGTGAAGGCCAGCGCCCAGAGCAGGAACAGCACCACCGGCAGGTGGACGAGGAGCTGCAGGAAGCTGAAGCCGACGATATCGCGGGCCTTGAGGCCGAGGATGCCGAGAAGCGGCAGCATCCAGAACGGGTTGATGAGGTTGGGCAGGGCTTCGGCCGCGTTGTAGACCATCACCGCCCAGCCGAGGTGCACCTGAAGCTCGTTGGCCGCCTGCATCACGTAGGGCGCTTCCAAGAGCCACTTGCCGCCGCCCGACGGCACGAAGAAGCCGAGCACCGCCGAGTAGACGCCCATGGAGATCGGGAAGCTGCCGGTGGTGTTCAGGCTCACGAAGGCATGCGTGATCACGTCCGACACCGAGGTGCCGGCGGCGTTCTTGGCCCCGGTCAGCATGGCGCTGATGGCGGCGTAGAGCGGGAACTGGATCAGGATGCCGGCGGTGGCCGGGACCGATTTGGCGACCGCACGCAGGAAGCGGATCGGCCGCCAGTGCAGCAGCAGGCCGAGGGTGATGAAGATCAGGTTGTAGGTGTTCAGGTTCGAGATCGCGGTGATCCAGGATTGGCGCGCGAACTCCTGCCAGATCCAGCCCGCCGCCAGGATCACGAGCAGGATGTTGAGGATCGGCCAATGCTCCAGTCGTTCGCCGGGCTGGGAGGGGGCCTCTATCGTCTCTTCCTCGCGGGCGACGTCGATTCCCAGGTCCTGCGCGGTCACGGCGGTGTCACGGCCCGGCGCCGAGGCGATGGCGATCACCACCGAGATCACGAACAGGATCGCGGCCACCAGCATCGACTGCCACAAGAAGATGGTCTCGCTGAAGGGAATCACGCCGGTGATCGGCAGCAGGGACTTCGGCAGGCTGGCCGGGTTGGCCTGGAGCTGCGCGGCCGACGAACTGAGGCCCATGGCCCAGGTCGCCCCGAGGCCGAGGTAGGCCGCCGCCCCGGCGGCGCGGTAGTCCATCCGCAGTTCGGTGCGCCGGGCCAGCGCCCGGGCCAGCAGGCCGCCGAAGATCAGGCTCAGGCCCCAGCTCAGGAACGACGACAGCATGGTCGCAGCCGCCACGAAGCCTACGGCGGCGGTACCGCTGTTGGGCACGCGGGCGAGGCGGTCGATCAACCTCTGCACCGGCGGCGCGGTGGCCACGACGTAGCCGCCGATGGTCACGAAGGCCATCTGCATGGTGAAGGGGATCAGGCTCCAGAAGCCGTCGCCGAAGCTCTTGGCGATCGCCATGGGCGGGGCGCCGTTGGCCACCGCTCCCAGCGCGACGATCACCACCGCGATCGCCACGAAGACGAAGGCATCGGGAAACCAGCGCTCGGCCCAGGCGGTGAATCGGATGCCGAGTTGGGCGAGGGCACCGTCGGTGGCCGCACCTGCGGCGGTCCGCTTCGGGTCTGGCGATGGCATGGGCGGCCCCTCGTGTCGTGCCGGTCACACGCTGCCGACGACGCGCCGGTGTCGCAAAAACGAGGGGCGGGCTCAACCCATGCTGGCGAATCGGTCCCGTCAAACGGACACAATCGTCATGGATCGCAGGACATGGATCGCAGGACAAAGAAGGCCGCCGACCCCGGTGCAGGGTCGGCGGCCTCTTTTTGGTCCAGCGAGCCTCAGTTGAGCGTCGCGGAGGCCGGTCGCCTCTTCTCGCCGATGGCCCGGTCGCCGATCATCAGGCCGAGCGGCCCCAGATCGATCGTCAGGGCCTCGCCGTCGTGGACGACCCCTTCGAGGATCAGCTGCGCCAGCGGGTCCTGGATCGCCTTCTGGATGACGCGCTTCAGGGGCCGCGCGCCGTAGGCGGGGTCGTAGCCCTTGTCGGCGAGCCAGTCGCGGGCGTCCGGGGCCACGGTGAGGGTGATCTTGCGATCCTCCAGCAGGGTCTGCAGCCGGCCGAGCTGGATCTCGACGATCGCCCCCATCTCCGACCGGCGCAGGCGGTGGAACAGGATGATCTCGTCGATCCGGTTCAGGAACTCCGGCCGGAAGTGCCGGCGCACCATCCCCATCACCTCCTCGCGCACGCCCTCCGTCTCCTCGTTCTCCGCATGGTTCACGAGGTATTCGGCCCCGAGATTCGAGGTCATGATGAGGAGCGTGTTGCGGAAGTCCACCGTCCGCCCCTGTCCGTCCGTGAGCCTACCGTCGTCGAGGACCTGCAGCAGGACGTTGAACACGTCCGGATGCGCCTTCTCGATCTCGTCGAACAGCACGACCTGGTAGGGCCGGCGGCGCACCGCCTCCGTCAGTGCCCCGCCCTCCTCGTAGCCGACGTAGCCGGGAGGCGCGCCGATGAGCCGGGCGACCGAGTGCTTCTCCATGTACTCCGACATGTCGATGCGCAGGAGCGCCGTCTCGTCGTCGAACAGGAAGCCGGCCAGCGCCTTGGTCAGCTCGGTCTTGCCGACGCCGGTCGGGCCGAGGAACATGAACGAGCCGGTCGGCCGGTTGGGGTCCTGCAGGCCGGCGCGCGCCCGGCGCACGGCCGTGGAGACCGCCTCCACCGCCTCGCGCTGGCCGACGACGCGCTTGGCCAGGGCCTCTTCCATGGCCAGCAGCTTCTCGCGCTCGCCCTCCAGCATCTTGTCGACGGGCACGCCGGTCCAGCGCGAGACGACGCCCGCGATGTGGGCCGGCGTCACCGCCTCCTCGACCATGCCGTCGCGGCCGGCGCCGGCCTCCGCCTTGGCCTCGATCTCGGCGAGCTGCTTCTCCAGCCCGGGAATCGCGCCGTAGGCGAGCTCGCCCGCACGCTGGTACTGGCCCTGGCGCTGGGCGCTGGCGAGTTCGGTGCGGGCCTCGTCGAGGCGCTTCTTGAGGTCGGCGGCGGCACCGAGCTTGTCCTTCTCCGCCTTCCAGCGGGCGGTGATGGAGGAGGATTGCTCCTCGAGGTCGGCGAGTTCGCGCTCCAGCCGCGCGAGCCGGTCGCGGGAGGCCGAATCCGTCTCCTTCTTCAGCGCCTCGCCCTCGATCTTGCGGCGCACGATCTCGCGGTCGACGTTGTCGAGTTCCTCGGGCTTGGAATCCACCTGCATGCGCAGGCGCGATCCGGCCTCGTCCATCAGGTCGATGGCCTTGTCGGGCAGGAAGCGGTCGGTGATGTAGCGGTTCGACAGGGTCGCGGCCGCCACCAGCGCCGCATCCTGGATGCGCACGCCGTGGTGCTGCTCGTACTTCTCCTTGATGCCGCGCAGGATCGAGACCGTATCCTCGACGGTGGGCTCGGAGACGAACACCGGCTGGAAACGCCGCGCCAGGGCGGCGTCCTTCTCGACGTGCTTGCGGTACTCGTCCAGCGTGGTGGCGCCGACGCAGTGCAGTTCGCCGCGCGCCAGCGCCGGCTTGAGCAGGTTCGAGGCGTCCATCGCCCCGTCGGCCTTTCCGGCCCCCACGAGGGTGTGCATCTCGTCGATGAACAGGATGATGCCGCCGGCCGCCGCGGTGACTTCGGCCAGGACCGCCTTCAGACGCTCCTCGAACTCGCCGCGATACTTCGCGCCGGCGATGAGCGACCCCATGTCGAGGGCGAGCAGGCTCTTCTCCTTGAGCGATTCGGGCACGTCGCCGTTGACGATGCGCAGCGCCAGTCCCTCGATGATCGCGGTCTTGCCGACGCCCGGCTCGCCGATGAGCACCGGGTTGTTCTTGGTGCGCCGCGACAGCACCTGGATGGTGCGGCGGATCTCCTCGTCGCGGCCGATCACCGGGTCGAGCTTGCCCTCGCGCGCCGCTTCCGTGAGGTCCCGGGTATACTTCTTGAGCGCGTCGTAGGCGTTCTCGGCGGTGGCGTTGTCGGCGGTGCGGCCCTTGCGCAGGGCATTGATGGCGGCGTTGAGCGAATTGGCGGTGACGCCGGCGGCGGCCAGGGCGCGGCCGGCCTCGGTGTCCTTCTCGACGGCGATGGCGAGGAGCAGGCGCTCCACCGTCACATAGGAATCGCCGGCCTTCTGGGCCGCCTTCTCGGCGGTGTCGAACAGGCGCATCAGCTCGCGCGTCGCCTGCGGCTGGGACGCGTTGCCGGACACCTGCGGCTGCTTGGCGAGCCATTGCTCGGTCTGCATCAGGGCGACGCGGGACTGGCCGCCGGCCCGGTCGATCAGGCCCGCGCACAGGCCCTCGGGATCGTCGAGGAGCGCCTTGAGCAGGTGGCCCGGCTGGAACTGCGGGTGGCCCTCGCGCAAGGCGATGGTCTGCGCCGCCTGCAGGAAGCCGCGGGCGCGTTCGGTGTACATCTCGGCATTCATGCCATCGTTCCCCGTCATGAAGGACGTCAGGCTCGCCCGCCTCAGCAGCGCGGCCCCGTCACGACCCCGTCCTCCGGCTTTTCGCCGCGAGGGACCCCGGCACCCCATCGGCCGCCGGTGCACCGGATGTGGTGTTGCAAATTCGCATCACAAGAGGAGACCGCGCGGAAAGGCGCGGCGGGATCGCGCCGGATGTCGGCTCGCGAAACCGCTGGGCACGCCCGCCGAACCGGCGTAGCGACGGCCGCGGGGATCGCCACGGATCTTGCTACCGATGGTGCAACAGCAGCCAGCCCTTCTCACCGATCCCATCAGGTGCGCGCCATGACCCCATCGACGTCCAAAACCGTCACGATCGCCAGCCTGTATCGCTATCCCGTCAAGGGCTTGAGCCCGGAGTCGCGGCACGAGGCCGTCCTGGAGCGGGACGGGTACTTTCCCCATGACCGCCTGTTCGCCATCGAGAACGGACCGTCGGGCTTCGATCCCGGACGCCCGGCCCACGAGCCCAAGATCAAGTTCCTGATGCTGATGCGCCACGAGGCCCTGGCGCGCCTGGCGACCCGGTACGAGCCGGCCACCGGCGTCCTCACCATCGCCCAGGAGGGGCGCGTCGCCGTGGAGGCGGACCTCGCCGCCCCGGAGGGGCGCCGGGCCGTCGAGGCCTTCATGGCGGGCTACCTGCCCGACGCCCTGCGGGGCGAGCCGCGCCTGCTGGCGGCGCCCGAGGGGTTCCGGTTCACCGACTCCCCGCGCGGCTACGTCTCGCTGCTCAACCTGGCGAGCGTGGCGGCCCTGGAGGACATGACCGGAGTGCCGGTCGATCCGCTGCGCTTCCGCGCCAACCTGCACCTGACCGGTCTCGCGCCGTGGGCAGAACTCGATCTCGTCGGCCGTGTCTTGAACGGTCCGGACGGCGTGGTCCTGCGGGTGATCAAGCGGACGGAGCGATGCGCCGCGACCAACGTCGATCCGGCCACCGGTATCCGAGACCTCACGATCCCGCGCACCCTCGACCGGAACCTCGGGCACACCGATTGCGGGGTCTATGCCGAGGTCCTGGCGGGTGGACGCATCGCCGCCGGCGACGATGTCGTCCTCGCCGACGCCTGACCGCGTGACGGCCCGGATCGCCGAAGTCGATCAGATGCCGTCGCGATGCACCAGGACGATGGCCGCGGCATAGCCGGCTCGGCGCAGGTGGCGCAGATCCGAGTGCCGGCGCTCGCAGGTGATCTTGAGGTAGCGCGATTCGCCGCCCGTCATGCCCGTGGAGGCGGCCACCGTCTGGCCCTGCATCAGGCATTCGATCGGCGTGCGGACCGGCGAGACGATGACGTCGAGGGCGGTGTCGCGGGAGCAGTCGCGGGCCAGCAGCGTACCGGCACAGACGAGGGCAACGGATAACAGTTCAGGCATGACGGACCCCTTTTTCGAAAGTGGCGAATAAGGTCCGCGGGTTTTGCTCTGGCGTCCGAGCGGCCGCGTGATCGTTGCCTTGGTCGTTCCCCTCGTGGTGACCCTGCTTCTTGTCGGTCGACCGTACGTTCCGGTCGAACCCGCATCTTGCATGGCGTGTGCCAGGGTCGTTCTTGGTGGTGGCCGTTCTTGGTGGTGGCAGGCGGCCCATGCACAGGTTGCAGGGTGCCGGCGATGGGGACGCCCGCGCGGGCGTCCCTCTCGGTCAGCCGCGCGGCGAGAGCCAGACCGGCTCGGGCAGGTCGCGGGGCAGCAGGGCCGCGACGGCGTCGAGATCGACGACGTAGCGTTCCGTGAGCAGACGCCAGACGTCGGCCTTGGTCTGGGCGAGGCCGGCGATGTCGCCGAGCGCGGTGGCCAGGACCGAGGTCGCCGTGAGAACCGGGCGAGCGTGGGTGAGATCGGGGTTCAGCATCGGCTCGTGATCCTGTCAGACACGACCTGAGAGTGTGCCCGCACGGTTAATCGTCGGTTACCGGCATAGTTTTCGGGGGCGGACGGGTTCGCAGGGCGCGTGCGCTGCGCTAGACCCCCTCCCGCCGTCACGCAGACCCCGAGTCGCCGCGATGAAAGAACCCCTGCCGAACGTCCACGTCCGGGCGGAAGTCCTGGTGCAGGCACTGCCGCACATGCAGCGCTACGACCAGGAGATCGTGGTCATCAAGTACGGCGGCCATGCCATGGGCGATGCCGCGGCGGCGGAGGATTTCGCCGAGGACATCGTGCTCCTCGAGCAGTCGGGCCTGAAGCCGATCGTGGTGCACGGCGGCGGCCCGCAGATCGGCCGCATGCTCGGTCGCCTGGGCATCCAGTCCGAGTTCAAGGGCGGGCTGCGCGTCACCGACGAGGCCACCGTGGAGGTGGTCGAGATGGTGCTGGCCGGCTCGATCAACAAACAGATCGTCGGCTGGATCTCGGCCGAGGGCGGGCGGGCCATCGGCCTGTGCGGCAAGGACGGCAACATGGTGCGCGCCAGGAAGGCGATGCGCACCATCATCGACCCCGACAGCCGGACCGAGCAATCGGTGGACCTCGGCCTCGTCGGAGAGCCCGAGCACGTCGAACGCGGCGTCCTCGACGCGGTGCTCAAGGCCGAGCTGATCCCGGTGCTGGCCCCGGTCGCGTTCGGGGCGGACGGCCAGACCTACAACGTCAACGCCGACACCTTCGCGGGCGCCATCGCCGGATCGCTGCGGGCCAAGCGCCTCCTGCTGCTCACCGACGTGCCCGGCGTCCTCGACAAGGAGGGCAAGCTGATCCCGGAGCTCTCGGTGGAGGATTGCCGGCGGCTGGTGGCGGACGGGACGATCACCGGCGGCATGATCCCCAAGATCGAGACCTGCATCTACGCCATCGAGCAGGGGGTCGAGGCCGTGGTCATCCTCGACGGCAAGGTCGGACACGCGGTGCTGCTCGAGCTCTTCACCGACTACGGTGCCGGCACCCTGATCCGACGCAGCTGACCGCACGCGCACCGGCTCCCGCCCCGAGCGGCGAGCCGGAGCGCGATGCATTGCGCATGACCGATTTGGTCACTACCAACAGTCACGCTATCGTCGGTGCCCGAAGCCGGCCGTCCTCCCGCGAACCCCGCGAACCACCTTGTTTCTTCCAGGCGAGAGCCATTTCACCGCCGCCGCGTCCCGCGGATTCTCCGATGTCGACACCTGGGTGTTCGATCTCGACAACACGCTCTATCCGAGCGACGCGATGGTCTGGCCACAGGTCGACGAGCGCATCACGCTCTACGTCATGCGCCTCTACGGCCTCGACGGCCTCTCCGCCCGCGCGCTGCAGAAGTATTTCTACCATCGCTACGGCACGACGCTGAAGGCGTTGATGATCGAGGACGCGATCGACCCGCACGACTTCCTCGATTTCGCCCACGACATCGACCATTCGACCATCAGCCTCGACCCGGCGCTTGGCGATGCGATCGAGCGGCTGCCGGGGCGCAAGCTCATCCTCACCAACGGCTCGCGGCGGCACGCCGAGGACGTCGCGCGCAAGCTCGGCATCCTCGATCACTTCGAGGACGTGTTCGACATCGCGGCCGCCGACTTCATCCCGAAGCCCGAGCGGTCTACCTACGAGCGCTTCCTCGCACGCCACGGCGTCGATCCGCGCCGCTCGGCCCTGTTCGAGGACATCGCCCGCAACCTCGTCGTGCCCCACGAGATCGGCATGGCGACCGTGCTGGTGGTGCCCCGCACCCTCGACCCGTTCCGCGAAGCCTTCGAGCAGGAGGCGGTGCAGGAAACGCACATCGACCACATCACCAACGATCTCGCCGGCTTCCTGAGCGAACGGGTCCTGCCGGTCGCCGGGTCCTGAGAGCCCAAACCTGAGAGTCCAAGCGTTCAGGCGTCGTTTGCGGCCTGGGCGTTGCGCAAGAGCCCGACCTTGGGCCGGCGCGTGCGGAACTGGCCGCGCTCGACCGCGATGAACACCAGCACCACCACCGAGAGGGTGGTGATCCACCACATCACGGTGAGGCCGACGCCGATGCAGGCGACGGCGAAGGCGGCCGCGAAGGCGGCGAGCGCACCGGGGACCAGCACCGCCGCCACCCGCTCGCTGCGCCGGATGGCGCCGTGGAGGGCGAAGGCGGCGGCCAGGGCGCCGACGAGCCCGAGTTCGTACCAGAGCTCGAACAGCACCGTGGTCGGCGCGTTGGCGGGCACGAGCCCGACGACGCGGCCGCGGCGGGCGCTCTCGAGCCCGTGGCCGGTGATGAGGCGGACGGGCTCGGTGGTGACCACCTTCTGCCAGGCCTTTATGCTGAGAACGGCGGGCGCCACCGGCCCCGCCACGGCGATCCCGAGGGGCCGCGCCACGAAGGGCAGCAGCGGGGCCGCCACGAGGAGGCCGGCGCCGAGGACGGCCACCAGGCGCGTCGTGAGGCTCATGCGAACGCTGGCGAGAGCGAAGACGACGGCACCGACGGCGAGCGCCGTCCATTGCGTCACATTGGGCACCGCCACGAGGGCGCAGGCCACCAGCACGAGGGTGACCAGCGCCTCAATGTCGCGTCCGCGCGAGCGCAGCCACGCCATCGCCGGCCAGACGAGGAGGGCGAGGAGGATCAAGCCGCGGTTCAGGGCGCCGTCGTCGTCGGCGCTGCTGCGCATCACGCTGTCGCCGAACAGGCCGATCCCGATCGACAGGATCGCGGCGGCGGTCACGCCCACCGGCAGGAGGTAGAGGTTGGCCGAGCGCATCCGGTCCGGCAGCGCGAGGTAGCCGACGAGGGTCAGGAGGATCGTCGCGACGAGGTTGAGGAGCCGCTCCGTGGCCGGGTCGAGGAACGGGGTCCAGACCAGCGAGAGGGCGGCCCAGCCCAGCACGAGCAGACCGGCGTGGAAGGCGGGCGAGCGCAGGAGCGCCGTCGCCACGGGCCGGACCGGGCGGTTCTTGCCGTCGATGGCGCTCGCCAGGATCAGCAGGACGATGCAGATCGGGACCAGGATGACGGCCGCGCGACGCGCCACCTGGGCCGCGATCGGCACCACGACGAACAGCCCGAAGAAACCGACGCGCCGCAGCAGGGCGGCCGCGTCGAGGGCCGGATCGATGGACGAGGAGGTCGGTGCGCGCGCCATGTGCGAGAGGTCAGCCGTGAGCCGGCGCCACGAGGGAGCCCGCGCGCTACCGGCGCAGTCGTAAGGCATCGCGGACGGGCCGGCTGTAGATCGACCGCAACACCTGTGCCTTCCCCGCAACGGCGAAGGCGCGTCCCGGCTCGCAAGACCGATCCGTCAGGCGGGGGTGGCCGCCGGGCGCCGCCGCGGGGTCAGGCGCCGGACGAGGTCGCTGAGCAGCCGCCAGCCGGCCCAGGTGGCGAGAAAGCCGAGGCAGCCGGCGATCAGGCCGTCGGCGGTGGTCGGCACGGCCGGCTGGTAATCCTGGTAGGTGGCGCGGACCAGCGGCAGGTCGGGCGAGCGAACGAGGGTCGCCAGCCGGCCGAGGGGGCCGCCGGCCCGGGCCAGGGCCTGCTGCTGCGCGTCGAGGTCGGCCAGGCGCTCGATGTCGTAGCGGGCGGCCTCGCCGCGCCTGGCCACCAGCGCATCCTGGTTCTTGCGCAGCCGCTCGACGGCGCCGTCGCGGCTGTTGCCGGTGTCGGCGGCGTCCTTCTCGAAGGTGGAGACCACCCGGCGCAGCTCGTCCACGGTCCCGCCGAGGCGCTGGGTGTACTGCTGGGCGAATTCCGGCCCCTGGGCGGCGACGGCGCCGCCGAACAGGCCGAGGGCGAGGCCGAGGGTACGTAGGACACGAAACACGGCGGTTTCCTCACGGCGACGTCTGGACAAGGGCGGGACCCTGGCCGGGGTTCCGCGTCGAGCGCCGGTCAGCCGGTCAGGGCGTCGGCCACGTCGGCCTGCGTCACCGCCGCGATGGGTTTCGGCACCTTGAGCGCCCGGGTGCGCTCGCCCGGCCGCATGATCAGGATCACGGTCTCGAAGCCCGGGCAGGCGGGGTCGGGACACAGGATCTCGTTGACCTTGACGACATCCGCCGCGTCCAGCCCCGCGGCGGGACGGACCCAGGCCTCGACCCGGCGGCGGGGGCCGTCGTCGGCGGGCGGGCGGGCGGAGCGGCCGAGACCGAACAGGGCCATCGCGCTCAGCCCGGAAGGGTCAGGAGGCCGGCCTGGCCGTCGGCGCAACCGAAAGCGAGGCGCCCTCCCCTGGCGTCCCAGGCGAGCGCGGAGATGCCGCTGCCCTTCACGGCCGGGCGCACCAGCAGTTCCGAGGCGTCGACGAAGCGCACGAGCAGGATGCAGCCGTCCTCGTAGCCGATCGCCAGCACCAGGGCCTTGGGGTGGAAGGCGACGCGGGAGACCCGGGCCGGGCGCACGCCGCATTCGCGCGGCGCCTTGCCGGTGGGGCCTTCCTTCGAATCGAACGGCCACACGATGGCCGCCTCGGCGCCGCTGGTGGCGAGCCAGTCGCCGTCCCCCGACCAGCTCGTGGAGCGGACCTTGCCCGGATAGCCCGACATCCGCATGTGGCCCTTGTCCGGCTGCAGGCGCCAGCCGTGCAGGGCGTTCTCCTGCATCGTCGTGACGACGAAGCGTCCGTCCGGCGACCAGGTGACGTCGATGTGCGAGCCCTTCCAGGCCACGGCCTCCGGCTCGGCGGAGAGGTTCGGGTACCAGAGGGTGGCGCCGTTGTAGTGCGAGATCGCGAGGCGGTAGCCCTTGGGTGCGAAGGCGAGCCCGCGGGCGGTGGTGGGAGCGGTGAACGCCTTCTCCCGGCCCTTGGCGTCGCGGGCGACGACGGCGCGGCCGGCGGCATAGGCCACGGCACCGTCGGGATGGAGCGCCAGGGCGTCGATCCAGGCGCCCTTCGCGCCGGCACCGAGTTCGGACGTTGCGCCGTCGGCGCGGATCTCCACCACGCGCCCGTCGTCGCCGCCCGTGACGAGGCGCCGCCCGTCGCCGGCTCCCACGAGGATGCCGCCGCCGGGATGGGCCTCCACCTCCCGCTCGACGCCCTCGGCGACGAGCACGACGCGGCCGTCCCCCAGCGCCAGGGCGAGGGTGTCCTTCATCCAGGCCGCGACGGTGACGTGCGCGCCGGCCTTCAGCGGCGCCACGTGGTCGGCGAGGGAGGGTTCGCTCAGGCTCATGCGTCGGGCGTCCTTGGCCAGCGTTGGGCAGCGCCGGGCTCGTGGAGCATCGTCAGCACCGTCGCCATCACGGCGAGGCATCCGGCGAGTCCGGCGGGGATCGCCAGCGCATACAACGACAGCTCGGCATAGGCGATGGTGCCCGTCAGCGAACCCACCAGCAGGGACAGCCAGACGAAGCCGTCGCCCATCCAGGCGAAGCGCGGCCCGCGGCCGGCCAGGGCGAGGGCGAGCTTCTGGCCGAAGCCGAACAGGGCGCCGGTGACGAAGGTGGTTCCCGCCCGGAACCCCTGCACATGGGCGAGCACGGCGTTCTGCGCGCCCATCGCCAGGGCGAGGAGGAGCGAGGCGACGTGATCGGTGGGCGTGGTCACCGCGGCGGAAAAGGCGGCGGCGACCACCACCGTCTCGAAGGCGAGGATCGCCGGCGTCCCCCAGCGCGGGGGCAGCAGAGCGGAGAACCCGCCGCCGCAGATCCCACCGAGGAGGAAGGCGGCGATGAGCAGGGCCGGAAGCAGGGCGCCGCCGGGCTCTCCGTGCCCGAGGTGGACCGCGAACTGCGTGGTGTTGCCGCTCATGAACGAGGTGTAGAGCCCGCCCAGCCGGATGAAACCCAGCGCGTCGACGTAGCCCGCGAGCGCGGTCATCACGAGGCCGAAGCCGAGGTGCCACGGGCGGGTCAAGCGGACGCCCTGCCCGCCATGCCCGCAGGGTTAAGCCTTTGCTCACCAAACCCGCGCAATTTGACCGAACCGGGGTGAACGTCGGGGCGAACGGAGCCGTTGGTCCAGCGATCCGGTCTCGGGGGTCTCGTCCTCAGCCGGGTGCGTTGGAGTTGCGTCATGGTCCCTTTCGCCTGTGCTGCCCTGCCCTGGCCGGCCATCCGGCCGGTCGGCATCAACGAAACGGTTCTCGTGGTCGAGGATGAGGCCATGGTGTGCGAGCTCGCCGCCGAGGCCCTCCTGGACGAAGGCTATCGCGTGCTCACGGCGGAGGATGCCGACGAGGCGCAGACCATCCTCGAGCGGGAGAGCGTCGATCTGCTCTTCACCGATATCGATCTGGCCCGCAACACGAACGGCATCGTCCTGGCCCGCCGGGCCCGGCGTCAGCGCCCAGGGCTCCCGGTCATCTACACCTCCGGCGGACGGGCGAGCCTGTCCCAGGCCGATGCCGTGGCCGCCTCGGTGTTCGTGCCCAAGCCGTACCGGCCGAGCCAGCTCGTGGCGGTGGCCAACGGCCTCCTGCGCGGCCTCCATCTCTTCTGAACGGGCGGCGTGCTAGACGACGACCCTCATCTTTCCCACGACGGCGTGCCGGGAGCCTTACGACCCCGGCATCCGTTTCCCAGCGAACCGCGCCCCCGGGTCGCGCGCCGACGCCTGGCGCGCCCGTTTCGAGCGCCACCCTTGGAGATCCCCATGCGACCCGTCTATGCCCGCACGCTGCTGATCGCCATCGCCCTCCTGTTCGCCTACGCCCACCCGGCGGCGGCCTGCGACGTGAAGAGCGCCAAGCTCGAGGAGGCGATCGCCGACAAGAGCGAATTGCGCGAAGCCGCCAACAAGCAGACCGTGCGCGACCTGCGCACCCTGCGCGACGCGGCCATCGTGCTGGACACCTACAAGTACGCCGCCGAATGCGAGGCGCTGATGAAGATCGTCGCCAAGCTCGCCGCCGACCCGGAAACCACCATCGAGCGCGGCGGCGATACCGACGAGGACAAGGCCGAGGGCATCGCGGAAGCCCGCAAGCCCAAGGTCGTGCCGGGCATCGAGCCGGCCCCCGCCAAGCGCTGACACGCGGCGACGGCCAGCCCCGTAGCCCGATCGCGCCTGACGCGTTGTCGGGCGGGGCCGGCGGTGTTCGGTCGAACCAATCGAAACGGTGAGCGACACGATGGCGAGCGGCAGCAAGTCGGGACGATCGGCACTCTTCCACGGATCGCTCGACCTGCCCGCCGTGGTGGTGGATTCCACCAACATCGAACTGAAGGACGACGAGGGCTTCGTCGGCGACCAGGTCTCGAAGAAGGCGTTCCGCGCCCTCGTCGAGGAGTGGCGCGGCAGGATGCGCGAGCTCGGGCCCGACCCCCTTGCCGACCGGCCGAGCGAGACGATCAGCAAGAAGCGCCTCGACGAGGCCCTCACCGGCGACGCGCCGCTCGCCGCGGGAGTGGTGTTCAGCGCCGTGGAGGAGTTCGCCCAGGGCTTGGCACGGCTGGTGCGCCGCTTCCTGCGCCAGAAGGGCTGGCGCGACACCTCGCACATCGTGGTGGGCGGAGGCCTGCGCGACAGCCTCGTCGGTCGCCTGGCGATCGCCAGGGCGGCGGCGATCCTGCGCGGGGGCGGGCTCGACATCGTCATGGAGCCGATCCGCAACCATCCCGACGACGCCGGGCTGATCGGCGCCGTCCACCTCGCTCCGGCCTGGATCTTCGCGGGCTACGACAGCCTGCTGGCCGTCGACATCGGCGGCAGCAACATCCGGGCGGGCGTCATCGAGACCCACCTGAAGAAGGCGCCGGACCTGTCGCGGGTGGCGGTGTTCCGGTCCGAGATCTGGCGCCATGTGGACGACGAGCCGAGCCCGAGCCGCGACGAGGCCGTCGACCGGCTCATCGCCATGCTCACCGACCTGATCCGGCGCGCCGAGCGGGCCGACCTGGCGCTGGCGCCCTTCATCGGGATCGGGTGCCCCGGCCGGATCGAGCCCGACGGCACCATCGCCCGGGGCGGCCAGAACCTGCCGGGGGACTGGGAGGGCGAAGGCTTCAACCTGCCCGGCCGCATCCTCGCGGCGATCCCGCGGATCGGCGACCACGACACCATGGTGGTCATGCACAACGACGCCGTGGTGCAGGGCCTCAGCGAGGTCCCGCACATGCACGATGTCGCCAGGTGGGGTGTCCTCACCATCGGGACGGGCCTCGGCAACGCCCGCTTCACGAGCCGACAGGCGCTGCCCGAGGACGCCTGATCGCCTCCCGGGCTCGCATCCCGGACGATCACGCCCGATGCGTTCGTCAGGGTTTCACGTCCGACGGCTTCGTCTCCGATGGCTTACCGTTGCGCGACCGCGGCGCCGTGGCCTGCGCGAGTGTCTTTGCCAGGCGCTGGCGCATGTCCTCGGGCAGGTCGATGTCCACGAGGCGCCAGGTCCAGCCGCGCAGGCGAAGGCGGATCCTGAATTGCCGCGGCTCGCCGTGACCGGGGGGAACCCTCAGCACCACGGTGCGAAAGCCCCGCATCTCGGAGGTCAGGTAGAACGCGACGAGCTTGCCGAAGCCGTCGACGCGCAGGCCGCCGGATCGGGACGGGGCCGGCCCGGCCGCTTCGTCCGCCGATTCGACCGATTGCGGCCGACCGTCGTCGAGGAAGTCGATGACGGTGCGCGGCGTCACCAAGGTTTCCACCAGGGGGACGGCCAGCACCATCGCCGTATCGACGATGCGCTCGCGCGGCTCGGCGGCCTCGGTGCTCGCCCGTGCCGCCGCGGTGGCCTGGCGCACGAGGGACAACCGCAGGGTGCGGAAGTTCACGTGCCGCTCGACGTAGGCCTCGTCGCCCGCCTGGACGGCCCTGGCGAGGTCGTAGAGCGCCCAGAGCGGCGTGAGCGTGAAGAGGAACCAGCCGAGCGCCAGACCGATCGGGAGCGACCACCAGCGCATGGCGCGCCCTCAGCTCCGGCCGCTCACGACCGGTCCCGCCAGCCGGCGAGCCCCGAGAAGGCGGCGACCACGCCCTCGTAGACCGGCCGCTTGAACGGAACGATCAGGTCCGGCAACGCCGCCATCGCCTCCCAACGCCAGGCGTCGAACTCGGACGGATGGGCGCCGCCGCCCGGATGCAGGACGTCGATGTCCGCATCGGTGCCGAGGTGGCCGAACGCGAACCACTTCTGCGACTGCCCGCGATACCGCCCCTTCCAGACCTGCCTGAGCACGTCGGGGGGCAGGTCGTAGGACAGCCAGCCGGGCGCCTCCGCCAGCAGCACGACGCGGTCGGGGGACACGTTGGTTTCCTCGTAGAGCTCGCGAAGGGCGGCGGCCTTGGGGTCCTCGCCCTCGTCGATGCCGCCCTGGGGCATCTGCCAGGCACGGCCGTCGGCGACGTGCTCGGGGCCGGCGTCGGCCCGGCGCCGGCCGACGAACACCCGCCCCTTGGCATCGAGCAGCGCGATTCCGACGCAGGCGCGATAGGGAAGATCGGCGCCGGCGCCGCGGGTCGTGTCTGAATCTGTCGTCATCGCGCGGGACCATAGGGCAGCCGGCGCCCGGACCGCAACGCGCGGCCTCGATCCGTCACGGGGCCGCGCTGGTGAGGCGGGCGCCGGCCGCCGGGCCTCGCAGTGCCGCGCTCACCGGAACGAGGCGCACGCCGCGCGCTTCGAGATCGCGCGACCAGCGGGCGATACGCTCGATCGTCATCGGCATGCCCCCGGCCGAGGCCAGGACGAACCCCTTGGCCTTGGCCTCGGTCTCGAGCCGGGCGAGTTCGCGGTCGATCGCCTCCGGACGCGGCACCGCATCGACCACGATCTCGGCACGCGCCACCGGCGTCTTGGTCTTGGCCGCCACCGTCAGGGCCTGGCTGCGCGGCGAGGCGCCGTCGTCGAGGAAGCCCAGACCGCGCTGGCCGAGGTCGCGCATCACCGGCTCGAGGGCGGCGGCATCCGCGGTGAACTTGGCGCCCATGAAGTTGACGACGCCGATGAAGCCGCTGAACCGGCTCATCGCCCAGGCGAGGCGATCCAGCGTCTCGGCGGGCCGCGAGGTGGTCAGCAGCGTCTGCGGGCCGGGATCGCTGTCGGGATAGTCGAACGGCTCCATCGGCGCGTGCAGAAGCACTTCGTGCCCGGCCTCCCGCGCCCTCGCGACGGAACGTTCGAGCTCGGTGCCATAGGGCGAATAGGCGAGGCTGACGGCAGCGGGCAGCTTGGCGACGGCGCTGGCCGTGGCCGCCTGGCCGACGCCGAGGCCGGTGACGACGAGGGCGATGCGCGGGCCGCCGGTCACGCCGGCGAGGGGCCGGGCGTAGACGTCGAGGGGACGGCGACGGCCCTCCCCGATCTTGGGCACCGATCCGTGGCGGCTGCGCTCCACCAGCCGCGGATCGGGCGCGGCGGCGAGCGTCACGCCCGCCTCGTTCGGAACGCGGATGATGACCGCATCGGTGGGAGCGGCGGTGCCGAGGGGACGCACGACGTTGACGCCCGAGGCGCCTTCGACGTCGCTGGCGGAACTGGGACCGGAGGCGACCCGCTCGGGGGGCGGCGCCGGAACCGTGGCCGCTTCGGGCTCGCGCAGGCTGATGACGGCGTGCGCCCGTGGCTCGCCGCCCTGGGGATCGCCTGTGACGGCCAGAACGCTGCCGCCGATCACGACCGCGGCCGCGAGCGCCCCGAACGCCGTCGCGCGGGAGGGGCGCTGCCGCAGCAACGCGCGCAACCGCTCGGCCTTCGACACGGGCTGTCCGAGGGGACGGGTCAGGATGTCGTCGGAGGCCACGCCTGCCTGCTTCCTCGGCCGTGGAGCGCACGCCGGCCGTCATCCCCGTCCATCAACGAACGAGGCGGCCTCCAGCGTCGGTCCGCACCGACATTGGAGGCCGCCATGGTTAACGTCCGGCTAAGACCCGCGAGGGCCGCCCTCGGGGCTAGTTGGGAACGGCTGCCTTCGGGGTGTTGGCGGCACCCTTCTGGACACCGCGCAGGAGGTCAGTGGCCGCGATCAGCTGCTTGTCCTTGGCCGGATCCGGCGGGACATAGGCCGAGGAACCGCCGCGCTCCTCGGTGTCCTTCTGCTTCAGGTGGCCCTTGAGGCCGGCCTCGCCCTTGGTCTCGTCCTTGCCCTTCAGCTCGTCGGGGATCTCCTGCGTGACCTCGACGTCCGGCTCGATGCCCTTGGCCTGGATCGAGCGGCCCGACGGCGTGTAGTAGCGCGCCGTGGTCAGGCGCAGAGCGCCGCTGCCGCCGAGCGGGATGATCGACTGCACCGAGCCCTTGCCGAACGAGCGGGTGCCGAGCACCGTCGCGCGCTTGTGGTCCTGCAGGGCGCCGGCGACGATCTCGGACGCCGATGCCGAGCCGCCGTTGACGAGGACGACCACCGGCCGGCCCTTGGTGTAGTCGCCGCCCTTGGCTGAGAAGCGCTGGGTCTCGTCGGCGTTGCGGCCGCGGGTGGAGACGATCTCGCCGCGGTCGAGGAAGGCGTCGGAGACCAGCACCGCCTGGTCAAGGAGGCCGCCGGGGTTGTTGCGCAGGTCGAGCACGTAGCCCTTGAGCTTCTCCGGACCGATCTCGGCGGTGACCTTGTCGATCGCCGTGCGAAGGCCGTCGAAGGTCTGCTCGTTGAACTGGGTCAGGCGGATGTAGCCGACGTCGCCGCCCTCGATCCGCGACCGGACCGGCTTGATCTTGATGACATCGCGGTTGAGCGTGACCAGCAGGGGCTCCTTGGCCTCCTTGCGGCTGATCTTGAGCTTGACCGGCGAGTTGACCGGGCCGCGCATCTTGTCGACCGCCTGGTTCAGGGTGAGCCCCTGGACCTGATCGTCGTCGATCTGGGTGATGATGTCGTTGGTGAGGATGCCGGCCTTGGAGGCGGGGGTGTCGTCGATCGGTGTCACGACCTTGATGAGGCCGTCCTCCATCGTGACCTCGATGCCGAGGCCGCCGAACTCGCCGCGCGTCTGCACCTGCATGTCGCGGAAGCTCTTGGAATCCATGTAGCTCGAATGCGGGTCGAGGGAGGTCAGCATGCCGTTGACGGCCGCCTCGATCAGCTTGGCCTCGTCGGGCTTCTCGACGTAGTCGGTGCGGACCTTCTCGAACACGTCGCCGAACAGGCTGAGCTGGCGATAGGTCTCCGCGGAGGCCGCCACCGCGCTGGTTCCGGAGAGCAGGTGCGTCTGGGTCGCGACGATGGATGTACCGGCGCCCAGGAACGCGCCGACCAGAACCAGGGAAATCTTGCGCATTATCCGCGAACCTTCTCGCTGGGGCTTTTCGCCCACCAAGGCTCCGGATCGATGGAGCCCCCGTCCTTCTTGAACTCGACGTAGAGCGTCGGATCGTTACGCTCGCCGCCCGGCGATTGGGGACCGGGGCCGCCTTCCCCCATCACCGCCACAGGCTCCCCGGCCAGCACGAACTGCCCGACGTCGACGTTGATCTGATCCATGCCCGCCAACACGAGATAGTAGCCATCGCCGGCGTTGATGATCAAGAGTCGCCCGTATGAGCGAAATTGTCCGGCGAAGGAGACCCAACCGTCGGCGGGCGAGGACACCACCGCCTTGGGACGGGTCGCCAGGGAGATGCCGCGGGTGCTGCCGCCGGTGCCGTCGGGCTGGTTGAAGGTCCGCACCAGGGTCCCGCTGACCGGGCGTGGCAGGTCGCCGCGGGCGTCCGCGAACCGGATTTTCGGCGAGAGACGTGCGGGATCGCGCAGGCCGGCTGCGGCAAAACGCTCCTGGGTGGCGCGGGCTTCGCGCGTCTCGGCGGCGCGGGCCTCCTCCGCCGCCTTGCGGGCGGAGGCGACCTCGGACTCCATGCGGTCGAGCAGATCCTTGAAGCTGCGCGCCTGGACCGCCAGCGCGGCGATGCGCGTCCGCTCGGCGGCGAGCCCGCCCTCGACCTCGGCGAGGCGGGCGCGCCGGGCGGTCACGAGGGCGTTGAGGCGCTGCTGCTCCTTCGCCCAGCCGGCGAGGTCGTTGGTCAGAGCCTCGCGGTCCGAGGCGATCTGCCCGCGCAGGCGGACCATCTCGCCGAGGTCCGCGGCCAGGGTCTCGGCCTCGCCGCGCAGTTCGGGCACGATGGCGCCGAGCAGCATCGATGTGCGGATGACCACGAGGACGTCCTCGGGCTGCACCAGGACGGCGGGAGGCGGGCGGCGGCCCATGCGCTGCAGGGCGGCGAGGATCTCGGCGATGACGCCGCGGCGCGCCTCCAGGGAGCGCCGGATCGCCTCCTCGCTGGCGCCGAGCGTCTTGAGGCGCTCTTCGAGGCGCGTCATCCGGTCTTCGGTGGCCTGGGACTGCCGGGCGGCGTCGAGGAGGGCGGCGTTCAGCTTGGCGCGATCCCCGCCGATCGCCGCGACCTCCGCTTCGAGCTGCGCCCTGGCGGTGTTGGAGGCGGCCAGGGCCTCCTCGACGCGCTTGAGGTTCTCGGCCCGGCGCGCCTTCTCGTCGAGGCTGCGCTGGATCGCCTCGACGGCCTCGGGCGGTTTCTCGGGCGGTTTTTCGGGCGACGGTCCCTGCGCGACGGCCGGGGCCGTGAGAAGGCACAACAGGCCGGCGATCCCACTGCGCGCGCCGTCCCGACCGATCCAGTTTCGACGCCGCGTGCCGATCATGCTTCGTCGGGGTTGCCGCGGTGATAGGGGTGGCCGGAGAGGATGGTCAGCGTGCGGTAGACTTGCTCCAGGACGAGCACCCGCACAAGCCCATGCGGCAGCGTGGCGGCCCCGAACGAGAGGGTCAGGTCGGCGCGGCGGCGCACCTCGGGGTCGAGGCCGTCGGCCCCGCCGATCGCGATGACCAGGACGGGACGCTGCCCGTCGCGCCAGTCGGCGATGCGCCCGGCGAGGGTGGGGCTCGGCAGATCGCTGCGTCCGCGCTCGTCGTAGGCGAGAAGCACGCCGGCCGCGGGGCATTGCGCGAGGATCGCCGTGCCTTCCTCGGCACAACGGTCGGGCGCCCGCCGTGCCCTGCTCTCCGCGATCTCGACCACGTCGCAGGCGGAAAAGCCGAGCCCGCGCGCGATCGGGATCGCACGATCGCGGTAGCGTGCGGCAAGGTCGCGCTCCGGTCCGGCCTTGAGGCGTCCGACGGCGGCCACGAGGAGGCGCAAGGCAGTCTCCCGGTGTGCAGGCGCGGGGACGGGGCGCTCTTAGCCTGCCAGCAGGCCCAGGGGGCGGTCGACGCCCCACATCTTCTCGAGGTTGTAGAAGCCCCGCACCTCGGGCCGGAAGATGTGGACGATGATGTCGCCGGCATCGATCAGCACCCAGTCGCAGGCGGGCAGTCCCTCGACGCGGGCACCACCGAAGCCCTTCGACTTCATGTCCTGAAGGATGCGATCGGCGATGGCACCGACATGACGCTGCGAGCGCCCGGAGGTGATGATCATCGCATCGGCCAGCGAGGTCTTGCCGGCGAGGTCGATCTCGATCGTATCTTCGGCCTTCATGTCCTCGATACAATCGAGGGCGAGCGCGCGCAGATCGCCGATCTTCCGGTCGGTGGCGGCGTCGGAACCCGGGGTTCCTTCTTGGGTCGGGTCGGACAGAGTCTCGGTTCCTCGAAATGATGGTGGCGTCGCACTCATCTTTAGCCTGTTTGCGGGAGATTGATATCATCCCGCCGCATTTTCAATCCTTCGTCCTGCATCTCCGCCTGCCGACGGATCAGCGTCGACGACAGCGTCGAGCGCGGCCCGTGCAGGAACACCCAGGCCGGCGGCGTCCGCGCGGCGAGGGTCGAGGCATCCCGCTCGGGCAGGCGCCAGCGGTCGAGCACCTGCGCGGCCCGCCCGCTGGGCGCCGACAACGTGAAGCCGGGCCGGTCGATCACCGCGATCGGCATCAGCGCGGCGATCTCGGCGAATCCCTGCCAGCGGTGGAAGTTCGCGAGACTGTCGGCCCCCATGATCCACACGAAGCGGACCTGGGGCAGGCGCGCAACCAGGTGGCGCAGGCTCTGGCGGGTGTAGCGGGCGCCGATCCGGCTCTCGAAATCCGTCACCGCGATCCGCGGATGGGCGGCGATGCGGGCCGCGGCCGCGACCCTGGCGGCGGCCGGCGCGAGACGACCGCGGTCCTTGAGCGGGTTGCCCGGGCTCACCATCCACCAGACCCGGTCGAGGGCGAGGCGACGCAGCGCGACGAGGCTCACGTGGCGGTGGCCGGAATGGGCCGGATCGAACGATCCGCCGTAGAGGCCGATCCGCATGCCGGGAAAGGCCGGCGGGAGCGGTGCCGGCAGGACGAAGTCAAGCCGGCGCGGAAAGGGCATCGACCCGGGCCCAGGAGCTGACACGCAACGGACGCGCGCGCGTCACGGGCGGGTCTGCCCGCTCCCGTGGACGCGGTACTTGAAGGTGGTGAGCTGCTCGACGCCGACCGGGCCGCGGGCGTGCATCCGGCCGGTGGCGATGCCGATCTCGGCCCCGAAGCCGAACTCGCCGCCGTCGGCGAACTGGGTCGAGGCGTTGTGGACGACGATGGCCGAATCGACCTCGGCCAGGAACCGCGTCGCCTCGCCGCCGTCCTCGGTGACGATGGCGTCGGTATGGTGCGATCCGTAGGTCTCGATGTGGTCGATGGCGGCGCCGAGCCCGTCGACCACGCGCACCGCGATGACGGCGTCGAGGTATTCGGTGCGCCAATCGGCCTGCGTCGCCGCGCTCACCCGCGCATCGACGGCCTGCACCGCCTCGTCGCCGCGCACGGCGCATCCGGCGTCGATCAGCGCCTCCACGAGGGGGCGCAGATGGGTGCCGGCGCAGGCCCGGTCCACCAGCAGCGTCTCGGCGGCGCCGCAGATGCCGGTGCGGCGCATCTTGCTGTTGAGGACGATGGTGCGGGCCATGTCGAGATCGGCCTCAGCCGCGACGTAGACGTGGCAGATGCCGTCGAGATGCGCGAACACCGGCACCCGTGCCTCGGCGTGGACCCGCTCGACGAGCCCGCGTCCGCCGCGGGGCACCAGGACGTCGATGCAACCGTCGAGCCCCGAAAGCATCGCGCCCACCGCCGCGCGGTCGCGGGTGGGCACGATCTGCACGGCGTCGGCGGGAAGGCCGGCGGCCTCCAGGCCCGCGCGCATGACGGTGGCGATGGCCAGCGACGTGCGGTGGCTGTCCGAGCCGGCGCGCAGGATCGCCGCGTTCCCGGCCTTGAGGCAGAGGGCGCCGGCGTCCGCGGTGACGTTGGGCCGGCTCTCGAAGATCACGCCGATGACCCCGAGCGGCACGGCGATGCGCTCGATCAGGAGTCCGTTGGGCCGTTCGAAGGCGGCGACCTGGCGACCGACCGGATCGGGCAGCGCGCCGATCTTCTCGACGGCCTCGGCGATGCCGGCGAGGCGCACGGGATCGAGGGTCAGGCGATCGATCAGCGCATGAGTCTGGCCGGCGGCCCTGGCGGCGGCGACGTCGTGGGCGTTCTCGGCGAGGATCGTGTCGCCGGCCGCGCGCAGGTGTTCGGCCACGAGCCGCAGGGCGACGTCCTTGGTCTGGGCGGAGGCCAGCGCCATCAGGCGGGCGGCGGCGCGGGCGCGCCGGCCGATGCCGTGCATCGCGTCGGTGAGGTCGGTCGCGACGGAAGGGTCGGATCTCAGATTCGCAATGGGCACCATCGTATTCCTGGCAGCGTCCCCCGCGACGGGTCCCGCGCTGCCGGCCCGTCATGCCACCCGGTATGGGGCAAAACAAGCACGGCGTGCTTCACTCGCCCACCATCGCCATGTCGTCGCGATGCACCATTTCCGCCCGCCCGGGATGGGTGAGGAGGTCGGCGATCTCGCGGCTGGGACGGCCGATGATACGGGCGGCCTGGGCGCTGTCGTAGGCGACGAGCCCACGCCCGAGGGTGCGGCCGGACACGTCGCGGATGATGACCGCGTCGCCGCGCCCGAAGCTGCCCTCGATCCTCGTGACGCCCACCGGCAGCAGGCTGGCCCCGCCCTGCAGCGCCCGGGCGGCGCCGTCGTCGATGACGAGGATGCCGCGCGGTTCGAGGGAGCCGGCGATCCAGGTCTTGCGGGCGGCCACCGGGTTGGAGCCCGACAGGAACCACGTGCAGCGCCCGCCCTGGAGGATGCTGCGTAGGGGATTCTTCTCGCGTCCGTCGGCGATGACCATGTGGGTGCCCCCACCCGTGGCGATCTTGGCCGCCTCGACCTTGGTGCGCATGCCGCCCCGCGACAGTTCCGAAGCCGGGCCGCCCGCCATCGCCTCGATGGCCGGCGTGATGCGCTCGATGAGCGGCAGGTGGCGGGCATCGGGATCGCTCGCCGGAGGGGCGGTGTAGAGGCCGTCGATGTCCGAGAACAGCACCAGCACGTCGGCGCCGATCATGGTGGCGACCCGGGCGGCGAGCCGGTCGTTGTCGCCGTAGCGGATCTCGCTGGTGGCCACCGTGTCGTTCTCGTTGACGACGGGCACGGCGCGCACTTCGAGGAGCTTGAGCACGGTGGCGCGGGCGTTGAGGTAGCGCCGGCGCTCCTCGGTATCCTGCGGCGTCACCAGGATCTGGCCCGCGACGATGCCGTGGTGCCCGAGCGCTTCGGACCAGTAGCGCGCCAGGGCGATCTGGCCGACGGCCGCCGCCGCCTGGCTCTCCTCGAGGCGCAGGACGCCCGGCGCATAGCCCAGCACCGTCCGGCCGAGCGCGATGGAGCCCGACGAGACCACGAGGACGTCGACGCCCCGCGCATGCAGGTCGGCCACGTCCTCGGCCAGCGCCGCCAGCCAGGCGTGGCGCAGGCGCCCGCGACCGCGATCGACGAGAAGCGCCGACCCGACCTTGATGACGACGCGGCGGAAATCCTGGAGGGAGGGGGTCATGGGGCAGGTCGGTACGCGGGCTCGATGTCCGTGTGCACGAAGTCGTTGCCCTTGAACAGCAAGGGTAGCCCATGGACCCTGGCGACAGCGTAGGTGAGGCAGTCGCCGAAATTCAGGCACGCCGGATGCCCGCGACCTCGGCCGTAGCGCGTGAAAGCGTCGGTCGCGGCCCGATACATCTCCAGGGTGAAGCTGGAGACGGACACGCTCGAACGCGCGGTTAATCCGTCAAGGAACGTGTCGGCGAATGTCGGCATGAACGAACTGAGGACCATCCGTGCTTCGAAGAGCGTGGTCGTTCCGATGATCGCTCCACGCCCGACCATCAGTTCGTCGAAGATCCGTCCCTCCGGCTCCTCGAGAGCGATCGCCACGATCGCGGAGGTGTCGACGACGATCATGCCGGCAGGCCGTTCCAATCGTAGAGGTAGCCATGATCATTGATGGCGCCGGGCAGACGATGCTTCTGCGCCTCCTCGACGAGGGCGCGAATCGCATCGAGATCGGCCTGCTGCGCAGCGCTCAACACCGGTTGTCGGATCCGTTGCTCGAGTTCTCGAAGTGCCGTCGCAACGGCCTCGTCGACGCTCGTTCCCAGCCTGTCGGCAATGGTGTGCGCGATGGTGACATCCTCCTCGCGCATGGTCAGCCGCTTGTTCATCGCCCGCCTCCCATCAGAAGCATGATGGCGGGCATGCTAACGGCGTGTCCCGCAGCCGTCACTCACGGTTGCCACGCCTCCGCCGGCTGGCGCTCGGCCTCCGCGGCCTTGGCCTCCTGCATCTCCCGCGTGATCGCCCGCAGGGCGTCCTGCACGCCGAGGCCCGTGGCCGAGGACAGGATCAGCGGCTTGACCTTGGCCGCCCGCTTCAGGCGCGCCACCTGCTCCTTGAGGGTGTCGGGATCGACCGTGTCCGCCTTGGAGAGGGCGACGATCTCGGGCTTGTCGGTGAGGCCGTGGCCGTAGGCGTCCAGCTCCTTGCGCACCAGCTTGTAGGTCTTGCCGGCGTGCTCGCAGGTGGCGTCCACGAGGTGGAGGAGCGCACGGCACCGCTCCACGTGGGCGAGGAACTTGTCGCCGAGCCCGACGCCCTCGTGCGCGCCCTCGATCAGGCCTGGGATGTCGGCCAGCACGAACTCGCGCTCGTCCGAGCGCACCACGCCGAGGCCCGGGTGCAGCGTGGTGAAGGGATAATCCGCGATCTTGGGCTTGGCCGCCGTCACCGTGGCGAGGAAGGTCGACTTGCCGGCGTTGGGCAGGCCGACGAGACCGGCATCCGCGATGAGCTTCAGGCGCAGCCAGATCCACTGCTCGTGCCCCTCCAAACCGGGATTGGCGTGCTTGGGCGCCCGGTTGGTGGAGGTGGTGAAATAGGCGTTGCCGAAGCCGCCGTTGCCGCCCTTGGCCAGCCGCACGCGCTGGCCGACGTGGGTCATGTCGGCGATCAGCGTCTCGCCGTCCTCGGCGATGATCTCGGTCCCGGCGGGCACCTTCAGCACCACGTCGGCGCCATTGGCGCCGTGGCGGTTCGAGCCCATGCCGTGCTCGCCCTTCTTGGCCTTGAAGTGCTGCTGGTAGCGGTAGTCGATCAAGGTGTTGAGCCCGTCGACGCATTCGACCCAGACGTCGCCGCCGCGCCCGCCGTCGCCGCCGTTGGGGCCGCCGAACTCGATGAACTTTTCGCGCCGGAACGCGACGCAGCCGGCGCCGCCGTCTCCGGAGCGGACATAGACCTTGGCTTCGTCGAGGAATTTCACGGCCGGACTCGTTTCACGGGTTCGGGTCGGCGATCCCTCGCCGACCCTTGAGACAAACGACAACGGGGAAGACGGTTTCCCATCTCCCCCGGGGTCTCGTTGCGCGTCGGACGATCCTTCGGACAGGATCGCCCGTGACGATGCGGATGCCTACTCGGCGGCTTCCTGCATCGGGATCACCGCCACGAAGGCGCGACCGCGCTTGACCTGGAACTCGACCCGGCCATCAGCCTTGGCGAACAGGGTGTGATCGGTGCCGATGCCGACGTTGACGCCGGGGTGGAACTTGGTGCCGCGCTGGCGAACGATGATGTTGCCGGCAATCACGGCCTCCGAGCCGAATTTCTTGACGCCGAGGCGCTGGCCGGCGGAATCGCGGCCGTTGCGGGACGAGCCGCCTGCTTTCTTGTGGGCCATCTGGATGTGCTCCGAATTGGTGTTGCGTCGCTGGGGCGGTGATCAGGCTTCGGCGGAGGCGAATTCGCCCTCGGAGCTCTTCACGGTCTTGGCCCTGCGCTCGGGCGCCTTCGACGACTTGCCGCCGGCGCTGATCTCCATGATCCGCACCACGGTGTGGTGCTGGCGGTGGCCGCGCTTGCGCCGCGAGTTCTGCCGGCGGCGTTTCTTGAAGGCGATGACCTTCTTGTCGCGGCCGTGGCTGACGATCTCGCCGACGACGCTGATGCCGCTCAGCATGGGGGCACCGACCTCGGTGGCGCCTTCGCCGTCGGCGAACAGCAGCACCTCGCCGAAGGTGACGGCCGAGCCCTCTTCGCCCTCGAGCGTGGCGATGGTGATGGTGTCGTTGGCGGCAACGCGATACTGCTTGCCGCCCGTCTTGATGACTGCGAACATCGTTCTCTCTCGTGTTCTCTGCCGGCCTCCGGCTGGCGCCTGGGCCGTCTTCTTGTTCAGGTCATCCGCGGCACCGGTCGAGCGATGCGCGAACGCGAAACGCGCGGACTTCTGCGAGGAAGCCGCGCGTTGCTCCGGTTCGTTAGGCTCGATCGACGTGATTTGTCAAGGACGGCAAACTGGTGGTCGCCGGCTGTTCGTCCGCGCGGACAGCTTCCGCGATCGACGGACCGCGCACGATGATGGCCAGCAGAATTCAAGCTTGTGCACCGAGTTCGTTCAGAACTGGCCCCGGTTCTCAGCCGTCTCGTATCAGGTCGCGCGCTTCGGATCGACCAAGCTGAAGGAGCTTTCCTCTCTACCTTCGGGGGAGGGACCAAGGATGGAGGCGGCTGGGCAACCCTCCGCGTCAGACCAGCGAAAACGCCGCCGCCTCCCAGCAAGGGGTAAAAGCGGCGCGAAAATTTCGCCGGAGCGTCACGCAGTGGGCCTCACCGCTTCATCAACCCACCCAGCACGTTGCGCAGGATCGCGTTCCCCACCTGCGTCCCTACCGTCCGCGCCATCGAGCGGGCGGCGTTGCCGATCACCTGTTCGGCGAGGCTCTGGGGCGGGCGGCGGCCTTTTCCCGTCGCCGGCTTGCCACCGAACATTCCGCCGACGAGGCCGCCGAGCATGCCCGTCAGGCCACCCTCCGACTCCTGCGCCGCCTCGGCGCCGCCCGCATCGAGCCCCTTGCGCTTGGCCAGGATCTCGTAGGCGCTCTCGTTGTCGATCGCCTGATCGTACTTCCCCCGCAGCGGGCTCTTGGCGATGAGGTCGGCGCGCTCGGCCGGCGTCAGCGGCCCGACCCGGCCCTGGGGGGCCGCGATCAGCGCGCGCTCCACCACGGAGGGCGTGCCCTTGGCCTCCAGAAAGCTGACCAGCGCTTCGCCGACGCCGAGTTCGGTGATGGCTTTCGCCACGTCGAAACCGGGGTTCTGGCGAAACGTCTCGGCGGCGGCCTTCACGGCGCGCTGGTCGCGCGGGGTGAAGGCGCGCAGCGCGTGCTGTACCCGGTTGCCGAGCTGGCCGAGCACGGTCTCGGGCACGTCGAGCGGGTTCTGCGTCACGAAGTAGACGCCGACTCCCTTGGAGCGGATCAGGCGCACCACCTGTTCCACGGCGTCGAGCAAGGCTTTGGGCGCGTCGTCGAACAGCAGGTGCGCCTCGTCGAAGAAGAACACCAGCTTGGGCTTGTCGAGATCGCCCACTTCGGGAAGCTGCTCGAACAGCTCGGAGAGCATCCACAGCAGGAACGAGGCGTAGAGCCTGGGCCGCTGCATCAGCTTGTCGGCGGCCAGGATATTGACGATGCCGCGCCCGTCGCGGTCGCGCTTCATGAAGTCGTTGAGGTCGAGCGCCGGTTCGCCGAAGAACCGGTCGGCCCCCTGGTTCTCCAGCATCAGGAGCTGGCGCTGGATCGCGCCGACCGATGCGGCCGAGACGTTGCCGTACGTCCCCGAAATCTCCTTCAGGTTCTCGGTGAGGTAGAGCAGCAGCGCCCGCAGGTCCTTGAGGTCGAGCACCGGCCACTGGTTGTCGTCGGCGATCCGGAAGGCGATGTTGAGAACGCCCTCCTGGGTGTCGTTGAGTTCGAGGAGCCGCGCCAGCAGCAGCGGCCCCATCTCGATGACCGTGGCGCGGATCGGATGGCCCTGGTCCCCGAACAGGTCCCAGAACACCGTGGGAAACCGGTCGGGCTCGTAGGTGATGCCGAGTTCCTGCGCCCGCTTGACGAAGACGGGCTTGGCTTCTCCGTCGGCGGCCAGCCCCGAGAGGTCGCCCTTGATGTCGGCGGCGAAGACCGGGACGCCGGCGTTGGAGAATCCTTCCACCATCACCTGGAGGGTCACGGTCTTGCCCGTGCCGGTGGCGCCGGCCACGAGGCCGTGGCGGTTGGCGAGCCTGAGGGTCAGGGCCTCCGGCTTGGCGCCGCTCTTGCCCACGAGGATCTTGCCGTCGAGGATTTTGCCGTCGAGATCCTGGCTGTCGCCCTGCATGATCGTCCGCTCCAAACCTCGTGCCGTGCGCAAAGGCGCGGCGCCTGCGGTTATGGCGGTCGCCGGCCGTCTTTTCCAGGCCGACCGCATCGGGACGGCGTACGTCGAAGCGTGGCGTAAACGATGTTTCGTGCCGCCGCGTGCCGAAACACCTCCGGCGTGCGTTACCTCCCCACGAGATCGCCTGCCTCCGGTTCGGACACGGCGCATCTCACGGAGGATACCGCGTGAAACAATCGATCACCCTGGCCGCCGGCCTCATCGCCGCCGGCCTTTTCTTCGCGCCCGCAGCGGTGTCGGCGGCCCCCATGCCCGTCCCGACCGCCGACGTGGCACCCCTGGCGACGGATACCGTCCAGTACGGTTACGGCCGCCGCGGTTATGGCGGCGGTTACGGTCGTGGCGGTTACGGTCGTGGCGGCTACGGCAATCGTGGCTACGGTCGTGGCGGTTACGGCGGTCGCGGCTACGGTCGTGGCGGTTACGGTGGCTATGGCCGGGGTGGCTATGGCCGCGGCCCCGCCCGCATTGGCATCGGCCCGGGCAACATCCTCGGCGGCGGCCCCGGCTACATCGGCCGCGGCTTCTGATCGGAACACGGGCGCGCCGCGGACTCGCGGGGCGCCCGACCGGATGTCGAGGTCCGAGCGAAGCCCGTTGCGTCGCCCTGTCCGAATATCCCGGTCCATCGGGGCTCCCTCGCCCGGCCGCCCTTGATTTCACGGCGGCGAGGCTCGAAGGACGAGCTTCCTTTTCGGCGGAGCCTTGGACATGGACGAACTGATCACCCGCGTCACGAGCGTGACCGGCCTCGATGCGGCGACGGCGCAGACGGCCCTCGGCCACATCCTGGCCTTCCTGCAGAAGGAAGGGCCGGCCACCGAGGTCGCGCAGCTGCTTGCGGCGATGCCGGGATCGGAAGCCCTCATCGCCGATTCCAACGCGGGCGAGGGCGGCGGCGGCGGCCTGATGGGCATGCTCGGCGGGATGATGGGCGGCGGCGTCATGGCGCTCGGCCAGAAGCTGATGGCGGCAGGCGTGCCGATGGGTCAGATGCAGCCCCTCGGGCGTGAATTGTTCGCCTATGGCCGCGAAAAGGCCGGCGAGGACGTGATGGGCCCCATCGTCGGCTCCATCCCCGGCCTCAACCAGTTCGTCTGACCGGACCGCGCGGTGCTTCGGCGGCTACCCTTCGCGGGAGGTCGCCGGAGCGGGTCCACCTACGCCTTAAGCTCCTCTGTCGTCACGCGAAGATCTGTCATAAAAGCGTTCCCGCTTCGTGATTGATGGAAGCGGTCGAGGCACGAGGCCGACGGCTCCACCGGGAGCCAGCCCAGGCGCCTCGCAGGGCGGATCCGATGGTCCCGAATTTCGCGCGTGACGCCTCGGCGGCGTGGCTCAACGGCTGGGAGGCGCATGTGCACGCCCCCCTCGCCCGGTTCCGGCAGAAGCGGGTCGACGCGGGCCTCGCCGCGTTTCCGGGCCTCGGCTTCCTGCCGCCCGGCGGTGTCCCGATCAAGTTCAAGCCGCGCCTCAAGAGGCCGCTGGCGGCGCCGGGCCTCGACCCGAGCCTCGGCCGGATCGGCAACCTCGAAGTGCGTCTGGCCACATCCGTGCCCGACATCCGCCGGGCGCAGCGCCTGCGCTACCGGGTGTTCTACGAGGAGATGTCGGCGATCCCCACCGGGATGACCCTGCTCGCGCGCCGCGACATCGACGATTACGACACGGTCTGCGACCACCTCCTCGTCATCGACCACGCCGCCACCGAGGCCAAGCCCTTCCGCAAGCCGCGCCCGAAGGTGGTGGGCACCTACCGCCTGCTGCGCCAGGACGCCGCCGACCGCAACTTCGGCTTCTACACCGCCGGCGAGTACGACATCGCGCCCCTGCTCGCGGCCAACCCCGGCAAGAGGTTTCTCGAACTCGGCCGCTCGTGCGTCCTCAAGCCCTATCGGACCAAGCGCACGGTGGAGCTGCTGTGGGCCGGCATCTGGGCCTATGTCCAGCATCACCGCATCGACGCGATGCTCGGCTGCGCCAGCCTGGAGGGCACCGACCCCGATCGGCTGGCCGTGCCCTTGAGCTTCCTCCACCACCACGCCCGGGCGCCCGACGCCTGGCGCGCGCGCGCGCTGCCCGGCCGCTACGTGGCGATGGACCGCCTCGCCCGCGAGGCGATCGACCCGAAGGCGGCGCTGCAGGCACTGCCGCCGCTGATCAAGGGCTACCTGCGGGTCGGCGCCACCTTCGGCGACGGCGCCGTGGTCGATCACCAGTTCGGCACCACCGACGTCTTCGTGGTGCTGCCGGTCTCGGCCATCGCCGCCCGCTACATCGACCACTTCGGTCCGGCCGCGAACCGCAGGGCCGCCTGACCCGGGCGGCCCGACCCGACGGGACAGGCTTGCTCACCCCGCCGCGCCACGACTAAACCCGCGGGGCGGACGGGGCCTCGACGCCCCTTCCGCCGAGGCGTGGAGAAACGGGGCGCCCATGCGCGGCTATCGGTACGAGGCCCTCGACGGGGTGCGCGGGATCGCGGCGCAGGCGGTGCTGGTGAGCCATGCCCTCGGGATGGCCTATCCGCACCTCGAGGCACCGGTGGCCGGTGTCGTCGAGTGGGTCGGGCGCCTCTCGGTGATGGTGTTCTTTTCCCTGAGCGGCTTCGTGATCGCCACGAGCCTGTCGCGCCTGATCGCGCAGGACCGCGACCGGTTCGTGCTGCCCTACGCCGTCCACCGCATCGCCCGGATCTGGCCGCCCCTGATCCTGGCCATCGTCGTCACCTTCGCGGTGGGCGCCATCGGCCATGCCGGGCTGCCGCTGCTGACCCGCACCGGCGACCCCTACCGCCTCGACCTCATCGCGTTCCTGCGCGGCATCACGCTGACCTTCGGGCCGGGGGACGCCACCTTCGTCATCGACCGGGCGCTGTGGTCCCTGCGCCAGGAGGTCTACCTCTACGGTGTCGCGGCCTTCGCCGCCCTGGCCCTGGTCCGGACCGGGCTCGTGCGCCTCGTGGCAGGGACGGTGGTGGTCGGGATGATCGCCATCACCGCCGACCGATTCTTCTACCCGCAATCCCTCGCCCTGTTCGCCGCCGGGGCCGGTGCCGCGCTGTTCGGCCACCGCCTGGGGGCCTGGGCGGACTCGGGCCTGCTGTGGCCGGCGACCGCCCTGCTTCTGGTGCTCCCCCTCGCGACGGTGAGCGACCCGGGCTACGTCGACGCCTTGAGCGACCACCGCGGCCTGCTCGCCTACCAGGCCGCCCTCGGCCTGCCGCTGGCGCTGTGCCTCTTGAACCTCGCGACGCGGGACGGCCGCGCCACCCGCCTGTTCACGGCCTGGCGCGGGGCGGCGGCGTTCTCCTACACGCTCTACGTCATCCACGTGCCGGTCATGACGCTGGTGTTCTCGCTCCGGGCCCACCAGGGCTGGGTGCCCGGGGCGTTCGGGACGGTGCTGACCCTCCTCGTCGCCCTCGCGGTGGCGCAAGGCCTGTCCTACGTGGCGGCCCGGTTCGTGGAGCGTCCGCGCCAGGTCCGGGCGCTGATCTTTCGCGCCCTGGGGGTGGTCGGGCATGCGCCCCGCCCGGCTCAGGCCGAGGCGTCGCCCACCAGGGCGGCCAAGCCCTCCCGGTAGGTCGGGTAGGCGAGGTCGACCCCGAGTTCCTCGCGGATCAGCCGGTTCCGCACGCGCTTGTTCTCACCGTAGAAGCTGCGGGCCATCGGGCTGAGATCAGCGGTCTCGAAATCCACCTCCGGCGGCAGCGGCAGTCCGGCGAGGGCGGCGGCGTATTCGGTGACCACCTGCGGCGGCGTCGGTTCGTCGTCGGTGACGTTGTAGGTCGCCCCCGGCCGCGGCCGGCGGATCGAGGCCATCAGCGTCGTGGCGATGTCGTCCACATGGATGCGGTTGAAGACCTGGCCGGCCTTGATGATCCGCTGCGACTTGCCCTCGCGCAGTTTCACCAGCGGGTTGCGGCCCGGGCCGTAGATGCCCGACAGGCGGAACACCTGCACCGCCTTGCCGGTCTGCCGGCCGAGATCGAGCCAGGCCTCCTCCACCGCGAGGCGGCCGCGCGAGCGCGCGCTCTTGGGGATGGGTAGGGTGTCCTCGTCGATCCAGGCGCCGTCGTGGTCGCCGTAGACGCCGATGGTGGAGAGGTAGCCGATCCAGCCGATGCGGCTGTCGCGGATCGCGGCGCCGTAGCGACGCAGCACCGTGTCGCCGTCGCGGTCCGGTGGCGCCGAGACGAGGAGCGCGTCGGTCTCGGCGAGATCGGCCGCGATGCGCGGGTCGTCGGATTCCGGCCCGAAGGTGCGCATGGCGAACGTCGTCTCGCGGGCGATGGCGTCGGTACGGGCCCCGTCGGTGACGGTGGCCCGCACGGCGGCGAATTGGGCGCCCTCGCGTTCGGCGAAATGGCGGGCGGTGAAGCCGAGGCCGAAGACGAACAGGTTCACGGGGCTGGTCTCCGTCGTCAGGTCGCGCTGGGGCGCACCGGGGCCATATCGCGCGCGGCGTCCCATTCCGCCAGCACGTCGGCGTCGGTTTCTCGGCCCGCGTGGTCGTCGGCGAGGATCGCGAAGCGCGCCGGATCGAGGAGTCGGGCGGCCGCCCACACCGCCATGCCGCGCACCAGGGCGGACGGATCGCGCAGGTTGTCGAGGGCGCCCTGCGCCAAGGTCTCGTCCCGCGAATTGCCGATGGCGATGAGAACGTTGCGCAGGAAGCGGTCGCGCCCGGTCCGCTTGATCGGCGTGCCGGCGAAGCGGACCCGGAACGCCGCCTCGTCGAGGCGGGCGAGGTCGGCCAGCGGCGGCGCGAGGAGGTCGTCGCGTGCCGCCAGCCGCGATTCGCCCGCCGCCCTGGCGAACTTGTTCCAAGGGCAGACGGCGAGACAATCGTCGCAGCCGAAGATGCGGTTGCCGATGGCCGCGCGGAACTCCGGCGCGATCGGCCCCTCGTGCTCGATGGTGAGGTAGGAGATGCAGCGCCGCGCATCGAGCCGGTAGGGCGCCGGCAGCGCGCCCGTCGGGCAGATGTCGAGGCAGCGCCGGCAGCCGCCGCAATGGTCGGCCTCGGGCGCATCCGGCTCGAACGCGGCCGAGGTGTAGATGGCGCCCAAGAGCAGCCAGTTCCCGAACGCCCGCGACAGCAGCACCGTGTGCTTGCCCTGCCAGCCCAGGCCGGCGGCGGCCGCCAGCGGCTTCTCCATCACGGGGGCGGTGTCCACGAACACCTTCACGCGGACGTCGCCCTTGGCCGAGAGGTAGCCGCCGAGTTCCTTCAGCTTGCCCTTCAGCACCTCGTGGTAGTCGCGCCGCTGGGCGTAGGCCGCGATGGCGCCGCGGTCCCGCCGTTCGAGGAGCGACAACGGATCGGTCTCGGGACCGTAGTTCATCCCGAGCATGACGACCGACCGGACCTGCGGCCACAGCACGGCCGGGTCGGCGCGCTGGTCGGCGCGGTCCTGCATCCACGCCATCCCGCCGTGGAAATCGGCGGCGAGCCAGCCCGCGAGGTCTTCGGGGAGGCCCGGCACGGCGTCGGGCGTCGTCACCCGGACGAGGTCGAAGCCGAGACGGCGGGCGCGGGTCTCGAGGGCGTCCCGGAGTTCGCCGCCGGCGAGGATCTTTCGGGGCTGTTTCATGCCGGCGGAGGCCGGCTCGTCACGCATCGGCGTTTCCCGGAACGGGCTCCGCGCCCGCCCGGGAAACGGCGTCCGTGCCGGATCGGGAGCCGCGCGAAGGACGTCAGAAATCGAGGTCCGCGTAATGGTCGGCCGGGGCCATGCCGGGCACACGGTCGGCGAGCAGGGTGCGGAAGGACGGGCGCGACTTCACCCGCGCGTACCAGTCCTTGGCGGTCTCGTCCTCGTCCCATGGCACGTCGCCGAGGTAATCCACGCAGGAGAGATGGGCCGCCGCCGCGAGATCGGCATAGGTGAGATGGTCGCCCGACAGCCAGCGCCGCCGCCCCATCAGGTAGCCGATGTATTTGAGGTGGTAGCGCACGTTGGTGCGCGCGGCGCGGATCGCGTGCATGTCCGGCGGGCCGCCGCCCACCGCGCTCGTCATGAACCGCTTGTGGATCTTCTCCAGCACCAGGTAGCCGGTCACCTCCGCGTCGAACTTGACGAGGAACCAGTCGAGCAGCCGGCGGACCTCGACCCGGTCGGCGGTGACCTCCGGCAGCAGGCGCCGGCCACTGAGGCCGAGCCCGCGGGTCTCGTCGAGATATTCCGCGATGATGCCGGGCCCCGGCACGGCCAGCCCCGTCTCCTCGACGAGGACCGGCGTGGTGCCGGCGGGATTGAGGAGAAGGAAGGCGTCGCGACGCTCCCACGGCTTTTCTTCGACGAGGGCCGGCTCCATGCCCATCTCGGCCAGGACCAGGCGCACGAAACGTGAGTGCGGACAGAAGGGGGAATGGTGCAGCGTCGCCATCGAGGCCGTTTCGGACGGGTTTCGGCGCGTCGGGCCGACGGGCCGTGTCGAAGCCCCTCGTGAACGGGCCGCGGTTGAGACTTATTGCTCAATCGTTGCCGCCTCATTAACACGCTCGACCTTTCACGGTAACCGTCCGTCAACCGCGATCGGACAAGCCTGCCCCGCGGCCCGCTCGACGGCGCGATGAACGCGACACCCAACCACCACGATATCGGGGCGATCAGATGATGGATGCGGTCGGCATCGCGAAGGCGGTCGTGCTCGGCGTGGTGGAAGGCGCCACCGAGTTCATCCCAGTGTCCTCCACCGGACACCAGCTCCTGGTCGGGCACTTCATCGGCTTCAAGTCGCCCAACAACACCTTCGAGGTGCTGATCCAGCTCGGCGCCATCCTGGCGATCCTGACGGTCTACTTCCGCCGCCTGCTGGGCGTGGCGCTGGCCTTCCCCAACGATCCGCGGGCGCGCCGCTTCGTCTTCGGCATCCTGATCGCCTTCCTGCCGGCGGCGATCATCGGCGGCCTCCTGTCGAAATACATCAAGTACTACTTGTTCAACCCGTGGATCGTCTGCGCGACCCTGGTGGCCGGCGGCCTCGTCCTGCTCGTCATCGACGAGACCGACCTCGAGGTCGAGAAACGCGACGTGTTCGACTTCCCCCTGGTGATGGACCTCAAGATCGGCCTGTTCCAGTGCCTGGCCATGATCCCCGGCGTGTCGCGCTCGGGCGCCACCATCGTCGGCGCGATGCTGATGGGGGCCGACAAGCGCTCGGCCACCGAGTTCTCGTTCTACCTCGCGATGCCGACGATGGCCGGCGCCTTCGCCAAGGACCTGCTCGACAACTACAAGAACCTCACGGTGGACGACACCGGCCTCATCGTCATCGGCTTCATCACCGCCTTCATCTCCGCCCTGATCGTGGTGCGCACGGTGCTCGACTACGTCTCGGCCCACGGCTTCCGGTTGTTCGCCTGGTGGCGGATCATCGTCGGGTCGCTCGGGTTCGCGGGCCTGATCGTGTTCGGATAGGCGTCGCGGGCACAGCCACAAGGCGATTGCCTCCACGCGGCCCGTCATGCGAGGGCTTGCAGCGAAACCGTGTCCGGCCACGCTCGGCCGGCGCATCGCTCGCGAGACCCTGACGATGGAAGACCGCCCCTTCGCCGACCTGTTTCCGCCGGCCACCCGCGAGCGCTGGCTCGGCCTGGTGGAAGGCGTGCTCAAGGGCGGCGATTTCGAGAAGCGGCTGGTCTCGCGCAGCGCCGACGGCATCCGGATCGAACCGCTCTACGAGGCGGCCGAGCCGGTGGCCCAGCCGATGCGGGCGCCCGGCCCGTGGCGGATCTCCCAGCGCCTCGACCATCCCGATCCGGCCGCCGCCAACGCGCTCGCCCTGGCCGACCTCGAAGGCGGCGCCGACGCGCTTACCCTGGTCTTTGCCGGCGCGCCGTCCGCCCGCGGCTACGGGCTCGAAGCCCACGACGTCACCGCCCTCGAGACCGCCCTGTCGGGCGTGATGCTGCCGCTCATCGGCTTGCGCCTCGACGCCGGCGTCCGTGGCATCGAAGCCGCGGAACTCGTCAAGGCCCTGGCCGAGGCCCGCGGCGAGGCGCTCGGCGCCCTCGACCTCGATCTCGGTCTCGATCCGATCGGCACCCTGGCGGCCACGGGCGCCGAGGCGGACGAGGGTCTGTCGCAGGCCGCCGCGCTGCTGGCGACGTTCGATGCGGCCGGCTTCACCGGCCGCGCCATGCTCGCCGACGGGCGCCCCTATCACGAGGCCGGCGCCAGCGAGGGGGCGGAACTCGCCGCCGTGCTCGCCACCGCCGTGGCCTACCTGCGCGGCCTCGAGGCCTCCGGCCACGACCTGGCACGGGCGCGCGACGCGATCGCCGTGCTGCTGGTGGCAGATGCCGACGAGTTCCTGACCATCGCCAAGTTCCGCGCCATGCGCCGGCTGTGGGCGCGGGTGGAGGCCGCCTGCGGGCTCGACCCGAAGCCCCTGCGCCTGCATGCCGAGACCGCCTGGCGGATGATGACCCGGCGCGAGCCCTTCACCAACATCCTGCGCACGACGCTCGCCACCGCCTCCGCGGGCCTGGGCGGCGCCGATGCGGTCACCGCCCTGCCCTACACCCTGGCACTCGGCCTCTCAGACGGTTTCGCCCGGCGGGTGGCACGCAACAGCCAGATCGTGCTGATCGAGGAATCCAACCTCGCCAGGGTCGCCGACCCGGCCGCCGGCGCGGGCAGCTTCGAGACCCTGACGCAATCGCTGGCCGAGACCGCCTGGGCCGGCTTCCAGGAGATCGAGCGCGAGGGCGGCATCCTCGCCAGCCTCCGGGCGGGACACCTCCAGGGTCGGATCGCGGCGATGCGGGCGACCCGCACCAAGGCGGTGGCGACACGCCGCGAGGCGCTCACCGGCGCCAGCGAATTCCCGAACCTCTACGAAAAGCCCGTCACCGTCCTCGACGTGCCGGCCGCCGCTCCCATGCCGGCGGGCGAGGCCGCCCTGCCCTCGCACCGCCTCGCCGAGCCCTACGAGGCGCTGCGCGACACGTCGGATGCGCATCTGGCATCCTCGGGCAAGCGCCCGGCGGTGTTCCTGGCCAACCTCGGCCCGGTGGCGGTCTTCAACGCGCGCTCGACCTTCGCGGCCAACGCCTTTGCGGCGGGCGGCATCGAGGCCCTGGGCAACGACGGCTTCGTCGAGCCCGCAGCCTTGGCCGAGACCTTCACCGCATCCGGCGCGGCCATCGCCTGCCTGTGCTCGTCCGATGCGCTCTACGCCACCCATGCGGTGGCGGCTGCCGAGGCCCTGAAGGCGGCGGGCGCCCGCGAGATCTATCTGGCCGGCAAGCCGGGCGACCTCGACGCGGCGCTCAGGCAGGCCGGCGTCACCGGTTACCTCCATGCCGGCGGCGACCTCCTCGCGCTGCTGGGGGCGGCGCTGGCCACGGCGGCCGCGGCCTGAGCGCCCAGCCCGCAACCGTTGTGGGCGCTTGGCGGTTTCCCGGGTCCACCAACACGGATCGAGGACATGACGATGCGTCTCCTGAGCCTTGCAGCCCTGACCTCCGCCATCGCGGTCGCCGCAACGGGGCCGGTGGCCGCCAAGAAGGTTGCCGTCCCCGACCGCTACGACGGCAGCTGGAGCATCGAGGTCATCACCGAGGATGGCCCCTGCGACCGCGCCTATCGCTACGGCGTGAAGATCGATCGCGGGCAGGCGAGCTATGCGGGCGACGACTTCGACGTGCGCGGACGCGTCTCCGGCAACGGCAGCGTCAAGGCGGTGATCGCGCGCGGGTCGGACAGCGCCAGCGTCGTCGGCCGCCTCGGACGTGAGGGCTTGGGCAACGGCACCTGGACCACAAACGGACCAGTCCGTTGCACGGGTCGCTGGAACGCCGAACGCCGGGGCTAGCCCCGCGATCTGTGCCCCCGGCGTCACAGGCGCGACCCGGCATCACGATCTCGTCGTTCGGCCCTGTTCCGGCCGGATTCCCTGGTGAATACTCGGGTGGCACCGATCTTAGCCATGCCTGAGGCCTTCCCCGATGAAAGCCGTGCTGCTCAGCCTTGTGACCGTCGTCGCTCTCACGCCGCCGGTGCAGGCGGGGCCTCGGGTTCCCGGTAGCGCGCACGAGATGCTGCTTCCCCTGGAGCAGGCGGCCACCGCCTGTTTCGCCGAGACCGTGGCGGCCAACCCGCGCAGCATGGCCTTCGCGCGGGCCGGACGCTGGTACGAGGCGGCCAGCGTCACCGGCTTCCTGTGCCGTCCGGAGGTCGACGCCATGGTCGGCGCGCACGACCGGCTCTACGGGCGCGGCACCGGCAACCGCTTCTTCAAGAACGCCTACGCCAGGCACCTCGGGCAGCAGCTGGCCGACCGGCTCAAGCCGTTCCTCGAACGCACGGCGGTCGCCAACGCCGAACCACGCGATGGCGCCGCCTCCGATGCGAGCGGCAAGGGCACCGACGAGTAGAGCGGGAAGCGATCCGCGACGCGGCGGGAGCGGCCCGGGGGTCGGGTAGACCGCGAGCCGCGTCGTACGGTGTCCTGTCGATCACGTCGTGGTGCGGAAACGGGCTTCGCTCACGGGCCGTGCGGGCTCGGCGATGCGGTTCCGGCTCGATTCGAGCGGGAACCGTCTCAGGCCAGGGCCCTCGCCGAGACGGCGACCCGGCGAACCGAGGCGTCGATCTCTCCGGCGGTCTGCGAGATGCCCTCCATGCTCTCGCGTACGAGCTGTACGCTCTTTGCCGCGTTCTGCATGTTCAGGGACATGTCGCGGGTGACGGCGGATTGCTCGGTCACCGCCGAGGACACGCTCAGCGAGATCTCGCTCAGATGCGCGATGGTCGCGGTGATCGCCGTGATCGCGTCGACGGCCTGGTCCGTGGCCGCCTGCACGGCGCCGATCTGGGTGCCGATCTCCTGGGTCGCCCGCGACGATTGGGCGGCGAGCGCCTTCACCTCCGTGGCGACCACGGCAAAGCCCCGTCCCGCTTCGCCGGCCCGCGCCGCCTCGATGGTGGCGTTGAGTGCCAGGAGGTTGGTCTGGTCGGCGATGGAGCGGATCAGGCTCACGGCCTCGCCGATCCTGTCGGCGGCCGTCGTCAGGCCCGAGATGATGCCATTGGCTTCGCGGGCGCGCACGACGGCATCGTCCGCCGCGGTCCTCGCCTCCGTGGCGTGCCGGCTCAATTCCTCGATGGAGGCGGCGAACTCCTCGGCCCCCGCGGCGATGGCCTGGACGTTGCCGGAGGTCTCGACGGCGCTGTCCGTCGTCTTCTGGGCGCGGACGGCCACGTCGGACATCGCGTGGGTGATCGCCTCGATGTCGCCGTCGATGACCTTCTGGCCGGCGATCCGGCGCATGCGGTCGTTCACCTGCTGCGTCACGTCCGTCGCGAACTTGACGACCGAGGAAGGCCGGCCCTCCGCGTCGAGGATCGGGTTGTAGGCACCCATGATCCACACGACGCGGCCGTCCTTGGCCTGGCGCTGGAACTCGCCGGCTTGATAGCGGCCCTCGGCGAGCGCCGCCCAGAAGGCCGCGTAGGCGGGGCTATCGCGCTCGGCTTCGCTGACGAAAAGGCTGTGGTGACGGCCGCGGACTTCCTCGATCCGGTAGCCCATGGTGGACAGGAAGTTCTCGTTGGCGTCGGTGATGGTGCCGTCGAGGGTGAAATGGATGACCGCCTGGGACCGGTCGAGCGCCGCGATCTGCCCCTGATAGACGGCGTCGCGGGCCTTCTGGGCGGTGATGTCGGTGGCGAACTTCACGATCTTGACCGGACGCCCGCGGCGATCGAGCACCGGGTTGTAGGACGCCTGGATGTAGATCGTCCGCCCGCCCTTGCCGACCCGCTTGAACTCGCGCGACTGGAACTGGCCCTGGCGAAGCTGCTCCCAGAAGGCCCGGTACTCGGCGCTGTCCCGCTCGGCCTCGGGGACCAGCATGGCGTGCGGCCGCCCCTCAATCTCGTCGAGGCGATAGCCGATCACGTCGAGGAAGGGCTGGTTGGCCCGCAGGATGCGCCCGTCGAGCGAAAATTCGATCCGCCCGAGCGACTTGTCGAGCGCACGCAGAACCGCGGAATCGGACAGGATATTGAGCGACATGTTGGACAACCCAGGAGCGGCACTGGGCAATCCTATCTCGTCATTGATAAAATTCGATTAAAATTGCCGCTTTTCGAAAGATATAACCAATTTGTCCGCGTCGATGAACAATTCGAGAGTTCTATATCGGATTTGTACAGCCTAAAGTATAAAATATACAATCGATATATGACGCTGGCTAATCGTCCATCTTCAGCGCCGCAATGAAGGCCTCCTGCGGAATTTCCACACGGCCGAACTGGCGCATCTTCTTCTTGCCCTCCTTCTGCTTGTCCAGGAGTTTGCGCTTGCGCGAGATGTCGCCGCCGTAGCACTTGGCGGTGACGTCCTTGGACAGGGCCTTGATGGTCTCGCGGGCGATGATCTTGCCGCCGAGCGCCGCCTGGACCGGGATCTGGAACAGGTGGCGTGGGATGAGGTCCTTCAGCTTCTCGCACATCGCCCGGCCGCGATGCTCGGCGCGGGTGCGGTGGACCAGCATCGAGAGGGCGTCCACCGGCTCGGCATTGACGAGGATCGACATCTTCACGAGGTCGCCCTCGCGGTAATCGGAGATGTGATAGTCGAAGCTCGCGTAGCCTTTCGAGATCGACTTCAGGCGATCGTAGAAATCGAACACCACTTCGTTGAGCGGCAGGTCGTAGACGACCATGGCGCGCTTGCCGACGTAGTTGAGGTCGACCTGGGTGCCGCGCCGGTCCTGGCACAGCTTGAGCACGCCGCCGAGATACTCGTCGGGCGTGAGGATCGTGGCGCGGATCCACGGCTCCTCGATGGCCGTGATCTTCATCACGTCCGGCATGTCGGCCGGGTTGTGGAGTTCCTTGACCGTGCCGTCGGTCATCTGCAGGCGGTAGACGACGGAGGGCGCCGTCGAGATGAGGTCGAGGTTGAACTCGCGCTCCAGCCGTTCCTGGATGATCTCCAGGTGCAGCAGCCCGAGGAAGCCGCAGCGGAAGCCGAAGCCGAGCGCCGCCGAGGTCTCCATCTCGTAGGAGAACGACGCATCGTTCAGGCGCAGCTTGCTCATGGCGCTGCGCAGGGTCTCGAACTCGGCGGCATCCACGGGGAACAGGCCGCAGAAGACGACCGACTGCACGTCCTTGAAGCCCGGCAGCATCTCCTTGCAGGGGCGCTTGTCCTCGGTGAGGGTGTCGCCGACGCGGGTGTCGGCGACCTCCTTGATCGAGCCGGTGAAGAAGCCGACCTCGCCGGGGCCGAGTTCGGCGATGTCCGCCATCTTCGGCCGGAACACGCCGATCTTGTCGACGCCGTGCACGGCGTCGGCCCGCATCATGCGGATGTTCATGCCCTTCTTGAGCACGCCGTCGACGATGCGGACCAGCACCACGACGCCGAGATAGACGTCGTACCAGCTGTCCACCAGTAGGGCCTTGAGGGGCGCGTCGCGGTCGCCCTTGGGCGGCGGCAGGCGCTTGACGATGGCCTCCAGCACCGCCTCGATGTTGAGCCCGCTCTTCGCAGAGATCGCCACGGCCTCGGAAGCGTCGATGCCGATGACCTCCTCGATCTGGGCGCGGATGCGCTCGGGCTCGGCGGCGGGCAGGTCGATCTTGTTGAGGACGGGCACGATCTCGTGGTTGGCGTCGAGCGCCTGGTAGACGTTGGCCAGCGTCTGCGCCTCGACGCCCTGGGAGGCGTCCACCACCAGCAGCGAGCCCTCGCAGGCGGCCAGCGACCGCGAGACCTCGTAGGCGAAGTCGACGTGGCCGGGGGTGTCCATCAGGTTGAGGATGTAGTCCTTGCCGTCCTCGGCCTTGTATTCGAGGCGCACGGTCTGCGCCTTGATGGTGATGCCGCGCTCCTTCTCGATGTCCATCGAGTCGAGCATCTGCTCGCTCATGTCGCGCAGGGCCACGGTACCGGTGGTCTGGATCAGCCGGTCGGCCAGGGTCGATTTACCGTGGTCGATATGGGCGACGATGGAGAAGTTGCGGATGTTGTCGATGGGGGATGTCGTCATCGAGAATTGGCTCTCCGGCGCGGCGCGGCCCGTCGGCTTGAGGCGAGGGCCCGGCGCACGGTCTGTCGGCTTCTAGGAACGGACCCGCGAGATAGCAGTGCCGCCCGCCAGCGCCAAGCGAGCGTGGCGTCGCGCCGGTCAGAGCAGCGCGACGGTGGAGGAGACGTCGGGGCTCTGCAGGGACGTGAGTTCGCCGAAGGTGCGCCTGGCCAGATCGCGGGCGATGGAGCAGCGCCGCTGCGCCGCCGTCGACTCAGGCCCCTCGGCCGCGGCGGCGAGCCGTCCGTAGGCGTTGGCGAGGTCGAGGAAGCCGAGGCGGGCGGCGGCCACAGCGATGGTCTGCGCTTCCCGGGCCGAGCTCGCGGCATCGCCTGCGGTCTCCAGGAGCGACATGAAGGCGCGCAGGGTGCCCTGGGCGGCGGCGAGGCCGAGTTCGGACCGCAGGCTATCGTAGCAGGCCCGCTCGAACACCGCCGGCCGGCTCGGGCGCTGACCGCCTTCACCGGCATCCAGGAGGACAAAGGCGGAGAGCTGCCGCGCCACCGCCTCGGCGAGGGAGGCGCGGTCGAACGGCTTGGCGAGGTGGTCGTTGATTCCCGCCTCCGTGAAGGCGCGCACCCGCTGGGGCATCACGTCGGCGGTCAGGGCGAGGATCGGCACGCGGCGAGAGGGATGCTGCAGGGCGCGGATGCGGCGGGCGGCGGTCAAGCCGTCCATCACCGGCATCACCATGTCCATCAGCACGAGATCGTAGGTCCGGGCCTGGACCGCCTCCACGGCGGCCAGGCCATCGCCGACGACGTCGACGACGCAGCCGGACCGTTCGAGCATCGCCCGCACCACCTCCTGGTCGATGGCGCCGTCCTCGGCCAGGAGCACGCGGGTGGGGCGCGTCAAGGCCACGTCCATCGCCGCCGGGGCGGGCTCGGCTTCGAGGGATGCCGGCAGCACCACGGAGAACCGGTAGGCGGCCGCCTCGCCGGGCCGGGTCGTCCGGTCGAGGCGCCCTCCCATCAGCCCGATCAAGCGCTGGGCCATGGCGAGGCCGAGGCCGCCGCCGTCGATGAGGGCCGCCCGTGGCAGCACCGTGACGTTGCTCTGGTCGGGGACCGTCGCGACGATGGCGATGCGCAGCACGTCCGCCCCCTGCCCGAGGCGGGGGCCGAGGACCGAGAGGCGGATCGTTCCGGCCTGGGCCACGCCGACCGCGTCGTTGAGGAGGTTCAGGAGGATCTGGCGCAGGCGGCGCTCGTCGCCCGTCACCTGCGCGGGCAGGTCGTGGCCGAAGCTGGTGTCGAGGATCAGGCCCTTGCCCTCGGCGGCCGGGCGGACGAGGTCGACGACGCCGGCGATCACGGCCACCGGGGCGAAGCTGCGCCGTTCGATCCGCAGGTCGCCGGTCTCGGATTTCGCGTAGTCGAGGATGTCGTCCACCGCCACGAGCAGGGTCTCGGTGGCGGCCTCGACGAGGGCGAGGTGGCGGCGCTGCTGCGGTTCGAGCGGGCCGCCGTCGGTGAGGAGGTCGATGAAGCCGCGGATGGCAGTGAGCGGCGTGCGGATCTCGTGGCTCATCAGGCCGATGAACTCGGATTTCGCGCGGGTGGTGTTCTCGGCCCTGGCCCGGCCGAGCTCGGCCGCATCGCGGGCCATGCGCCACTCGTCGGACTGGTTGCGCCGCTCGGTGACGTCGCGCAGGCACGACAGGATGGTGGGGCCGCCCTCGGCCACGCCATCGGCCACGGGGTCGTTGACGGCCTCGACCCAGATCCAGTGGCCGTCGGCATGGCGCATGCGCACCGCGAGGACCACGCTGCGGCCGGTCGCCTCGACGGCCGCGTCCGCCGCGTCGAAGGCCGCGAGGTCCTCCGGGTGGACGCGCGCGCGCAGGACGGTGGCGTCGCTGCCGGCACCGAACAGGCGCGCGAACGAGGGGGTCGCGTAGGTGGCGGGCTCGCCGGAACGGCGCAGCAGGACGACGTCGGTCATGCCCTGGGCGACGACCCGCTCCGGCGCCACCTGCAGCCGGGGGCCGTCCCCGTCCGGGGCCGACCGGCCTCGTTCGGCGGCGGCGATGGCGACGATGGTCGAGAGGCGCAGGCGCGCTTCCTCGGCCGAGCTCGGGTCGGCGGCGCTCCCCGGCAGGATCCGGGCGACGGCCCGGCTCCAGGCGCGGGCGAACCCGATCTTGACGGACCGCAGGAGGGTTCCGGGCGAACCGCCTTCACGCAACCGACTCATGACAATCCGCACGCATGGAACCGACCGCGGGCGATCGGGCCCGCGGCCCGATCCTAGCGGCTCAGTCGTTTCGAATGCGTAGCGGCGCCGGCCGCTGGTCGTGCTGTCAGGCGGCCGGCCCGCCGGCCCCGGCACGGGCGGAGGCGGCCATCTCCACCAGGACCTTGCGCAGGCTGCCCATGTCCCGCACCGGGCTCGGATAGGGGATGCGGGCGGTGCGGTCGCCGGCCAGCAGGTCCATTCCCTCCGGGTCGATCCCGGTCAGCCGCCAGTTCGCCGTGGCGTCGCCCGCATAGGCCGCCAGGGCATCGGCGTGGTCGGCGTTCATATGGGAGACGGCGCCCGCCTCGCCGGCGACGATCGCCTCGCACCCCGAGAGGTCGAGGAGGAGTTCGGCCTTGGTCAGGGTCGCGGCCTTGGCGAATCCCCCGTTGAGGTGGCCGGCGGTGGGCTCCAGGGCGAAGAACGCGAAGTCGGGAAAATCGGCGTAGAGCTTGGCCTTGGGGTGGCGCATCAGGAAGCGCTCCCGCGCCCGCGCCTCCTCCGTCCGGCGCACGAGGCCGGTCACCGTCAGGCGCGGATGGGCCAGGGGGTCGCCCTTGCCGCCGGCGCTGAACAGGAGCGAGGCGCGCGGGTCTTTGAGCAGGTTGCGGGTGTGGCCGGACAGGCGCGAGAGCAGCATCAGAGGCGTCCCGTCGACGTCGGTGGCCATCGTCACCAGCGAGGCGAAGGGGGTGCCGTCATCCGGATCGAGGGTGGCGAGCGCGCCCGAGCGGACGGTCCGCAGGAGATGCCGGGCGAGCCCGATGGCGTCGAACGGCGCCTCCGAGGCCGGAAGCGGTTGCGCGGGGCCGCGGCGCGGCTCGGAGAGGGGCGGTGGGGTCTCGTCGCTGGCCATGGCGGATCGAATTCCTCGAGTGCGGCGGGTAAGGTGAGCATAGCCCGGGCGGCTCCCACGTCACGGGGTCACGCCCCGCGACCTCTTCGCCGGAGGGCTCGCGGCACGGGGTGGCCGCCTGCGGAATATCCCGCCCCTTACGGTCAAGCTACCACGACCGCTCGCTTTTTTAGATCGCACCGGCTACAGGGGATGACTCTCCGCGCGAATGCGGCCCGTCTCGGACACGGCCGCGACCGCGTTTTGCCGGACCCTTTCGCCAGGGCCGGATGCGGAGGCGCTGGCTCGTGACGGGCCCGTGGGCCGCATCCGAGCAATAGGGAACGCCATGCCGACCATTGCCCTCGTCGACGACGACCGCAACATCCTCACCTCCGTCTCGATCGCGCTGGAGACGGAAGGCTACCGCATCCAGACCTATACGGACGGCGCCTCGGCCCTCGACGGGCTCAAGCACTCGCCCCCGGACCTCGCGATCTTCGACATCAAGATGCCGCGCATGGACGGCATGGAACTGCTGCGCCGCCTGCGGCAGAAATCCGACCTGCCGGTCATCTTCCTCACCTCGAAGGACGAGGAGATCGACGAGTTGTTCGGCCTCAAGATGGGCGCGGACGACTTCATCCATAAGCCGTTCTCGCAGCGCCTGCTGGTGGAGCGCGTCAAGGCGGTCCTGCGCCGGTTCGCGCCCAAGGACGGCCCGGGTGCGGCCGCCCGCGAGGCCGATGCCGCCGCCCGCTCCCTGGAGCGCGGCCTCCTGATGATGGACCCCGAGCGCCACACCTGCACCTGGAAGGGCGAGCCCGTGACCCTCACGGTCACCGAGTTCCTGATCCTGCAGGCCCTGGCGCATCGCCCCGGCGTCGTGAAGAGCCGCAACGCCCTGATGGACGCCGCCTACGACGACCAGGTCTACGTCGACGACCGCACCATCGACAGCCACATCAAGCGGCTGCGCAAGAAGTTCAAGGTGGTGGACACCAACTTCGACATGATCGAAACCCTCTACGGCGTTGGCTACCGCTTCAAGGAAAGCTGAGGCGCGCCGCCCCTTCGATTCGTGCCGACCCGGACCACCGTGGCTCCCTCCGACGAGAACATCCCCCCGCGCGGCCTGCTGGCGTGGCCGCGCCTGCTGTGGCGCGGGATCGGGCAGAGGGCCTCCTCGAGCCTGACGCGGCGCATCGTCGTCCTCAATCTCGTGGGGCTCTTCGCCCTCCTGTTCGGCTTCCTCTATCTCAACCAGTTCCGACAGGGCCTGATCCAGGCCAGGGTCCAGAGCCTGCTGATCCAGGGCGAGATCATCGCCGGCGCGATCGCCTCCTCGGCCTCCGTGGAGACGGACGCCATCCGGATCGATCCCGACAAGCTCCTGCAGCTCCAGGCGGGCGAGCCCGGATCCTTGCGCGAGGAGAACCCCTCGCCGCTGACCTTCTCCCTCAACCCGGAACGGGTGGCGCCGCTGCTGCGCCGCCTGGTGACGCCCACCGGAAACCGCGCCCGCGTCTACGACCAGGACGGCGGCCTCCTGTTCGACACCCGCACGCTGTCGGCCCGCGGCGAGATCGGGCGCGCCGACGGCCTGCCGCGGCATCGCCGCAACGTGCTCGAACAGGCCTACGACTTCGTCCAGGCGAAGATCTTCGGCGCGGTCCTGGGAGACCCCCCGGCGCAGCCCGACGAGGCCGGGCCGACCAATGGCCAATCCCTCAAGGAGGTCCAGGTCGCCCTTGCAGGGTCGCGCGGCACCGTGGTCCGCCGCAACCGGGCGACGGAGACCATCGTTTCGGTGGCGGTGCCGATCCAGCGCGGCGGCGTCGTGCGCGGCGCCCTGATGCTCTCGACGCAAGGGGGCGACATCGACCGGGTGATCGCCTCCGAGCGGTTCGGCCTGCTGCAGGTCTTCCTCATCGCCGCCCTGGTGATGCTGGTGCTCTCGATCCTGCTCGCCGGTGCCATCGCCGGCCCGGTCCGGCGCCTGGCCGACGCGGCCGAGAAGGTGCGCCTGGGGATCAAGTCGCGCGAGGAGATCCCGGACTTCACCGGCCGCACCGACGAGATCGGCCACCTCTCGGGCGCCCTGCGCGACATGACCCAGGCCCTCTACCGCCGTATCGACGCCATCGAGAGTTTCGCCGCCGACGTCAGCCACGAGCTCAAGAACCCGCTCACCTCCCTGCGCAGCGCCGTCGAGACCCTGCCGCTGGCACGCAGCGACGAGTCGCGCGGGCGGCTCCTGGCGATCATCCAGCACGACGTGAAGCGCCTCGACCGCCTGATCAGCGACATCTCCGACGCCTCACGCCTCGATGCCGAACTGGCGCGGGCCGAGGCGCGACGGGTCGACCTGCGCAAGCTCCTCACCACCGTCGTCTCGGTGGCCAACGAGCGCAAGCGCGCCAAGGACGCCTTCATCCAGTTCGACGTCGACGCGCCGCCCGGCGACGTCGAGGCGCCGTTCATGATCTTCGGCCACGACAGCCGGCTCGGGCAGGTGATCAACAACCTCCTCGACAACGCCCGCTCGTTCTCCCCCCCCGACGCCAAGGTCCGGGTCGCCCTGCGCCGCGTGAAGGGCGAGGTCGAGATGATCGTCGAGGACGAGGGCCCGGGTATTCCCCAGGACGCGCTGGAGCGGATCTTCGAGCGGTTCTACACCGACCGCCCCGAGCAGGGATTCGGCCAGAACTCCGGCCTCGGGCTGTCGATCTCCCGCCAGATTGTCCAGGCCCATCGCGGCACCATCCGCGCCGAGAACCGGCCCGGCCCCGCCGACGAGGACGGCGAGCCCACGATCCGCGGCGCCCGCTTCATCGTGCGCCTGCCGTCGCTGCGCTGATCGCGGCCGATGCCGGTCGCCTCGCCCCTTCGTGAGACCGTGCATGCGACGGCCGTGGCGATCCGCGAGGCCGGCGTTCTGATCAGGGGCCAATCGGGGACGGGCAAGACCGCCCTCGCCCTGGCGCTCATCGATCGGGCGGCGATGGGCGGCATCCATGCCGGTCTCGTGGGCGACGACCGCATCCGGCTCGAACGACACCATGGGCGCCTCGTCGCCGGTCCGCATCCGGATCTGGCGGGGCTCGCCGAGGTTCGCGGCCACGGCATCCGGCGCCTCGCTGCGACGCACGACGCGGCGGTTGTGCGCCTCGTGGTCGATCTGGGACGCGATGACGAACGCCTGCCCGAGCACGGCGCGGATCGCGTCACCCTCCTCGACGTCGCCCTGCCCCGTCTCACCCTCGGACCGGGGCTCCTGCGGAGCGGTCTCGGGGTCCGGCTGGTCTTCGACGCCCTCGACACGCAGGCCGTGTGCGTTGCGGCGCAGACGCACCTGCCGATTCTCGCAGCGTGGCATGACGGCGACCCGTAGCCTCGGCACATCCACCATGGCATGATCGTGACGTTGTGCCGTACAAAACGTCGCGACCGTCTTGCGCACGACATTGCGCTGCACAAAATGGCAGCGGCTTCTCGAGAGCGCTGGAACATGCGTCGATGATTGGAATGGTGCTCGTCACCCACGGGCTGCTCGCGACGGAGTTCAAAGCCGCGCTCGAGCACGTCGTGGGTCCTCAAAAGCAGATCGAGACGATCACGATCGGCCCCGAGGACGACATGGAAACCCGCCGCCTCGACATCATGTCGGCGGTGGGCCGGGTCAACACCGGCAACGGCGTCGTCGTGCTCACCGACATGTTCGGCGGCACGCCGTCGAACCTCGCCCTGTCCTGTATGAGCGGCGGCTGCGTCGAGGTGGTCGCCGGCATCAACCTTCCCATGCTGATCAAGCTCGCCAGCGTCCGCGACGAGGAGACCCTCGGGGACGCGGTGCTCCACGCCCAGGAGGCGGGGCGCAAGTACATCAACGTCGCCTCGCGGGTCCTTGCGGGAAAATGAGCTTTCGCCGGACGCGGGAAGGGCTTAACCACGGTTCCATCATGAGAGCGTGGCCGAAGCGACCGCGCCGAACCGAGGAAGCGGCCCGCACCCGATGAGCGAGACCTTCGAGGCCGAGGACGACGATCTCCCACCGGTGCCCGAGGGCGGACTGCTGGAGGTCGTTCCTGTCATCAACCGACGTGGGCTGCACGCGCGCGCCTCCGCTAAGTTCGTCCAGACCGTCGAGCGCTACGACGCCCAGGTCACGGTCACGCGGTCCGGCGAGACCGTGGGCGGTCGCTCGATCATGGGCCTTCTCACCCTCGGCGCGGCCCAGGGGACGACCATCGCGGTGACCTCGGTGGGGCCGGACGCCCGCGCCTGCATGGACGCGATCGTCGCCCTCCTCGCCAACCGGTTCGGCGAGGACGAGTAGCCCCGCCCCGCGGCTCAGCCGCGGATACGGTCGTCCTTCGGCACCGCGGCGACGACGCTGCGCCGATCCTCCGCCTGTTTCCACAGCACCGCGCCGGCGCCGGTTCCCAAGTGGATGCGGCCCGCGACGAGGCGTCCCGACCGTCTCACCAGGTCGACGCAGGCCTCGCCGCGCCGACCGAAGCGGCGGGTCACCACACGCACCATGATCGCCTGCGAGGGATCGTCGAGGATCGGTCGCGCCGACACGCGGGCGTCGAGGCCGAGGAAGTCTTCGACGGCATCGCGGATGCGGCCGGGTTCGACCACCCGCTCGATCTCCGACCGGTCGCGGCCGATGGCATTCGGGGGCCGGATACCAAGGAGATTTCCCGCCGGGATATCGCGGCGGGCGCTCACGGCCGCGCGCAACGGTGCCATCGTTCGTTCAAGCAGCGACGCGGCCGGCTCGATCTCGGCACCGGAGCGGTCGAGGCGCATTCCGAGGGCGACGAGGCCCTCGTCGAGGGCCTGCGCGACGGCGGCGGCATGGGCAGGATGGACGGTCGGGGCGAGGGTCAGGCCCGGCGGCTGCCACGGCCGGACACGGCCACGCCCCCACACGGCCGACGGCATGACGAGGCCGACGACGCCCTCGATGCGGGTCCGTCCGGCCGACCCGGCGAGAGCGAAGGCGAACGCCGGCTCGACGCCGCGCTCCTGATGCTGCGCCGCCGCCAGCAGGTAGTCGGGATCGGCGAAGACCGGCGTGGGCACGCCCATGCGCGCGAGCAGGTCGCGCCAGGCCACCACCCGCTCGTCGGTGACCGCCGACGCCTTCACGATCTCAACCGACCAGGTGTCCGGCCCGGGCCTGACGGGCTCCGCCTCCGGCCGCGGCGATCCGGTGCCGCCTTGCCCGAGGCCACCTTGCCTGATGCCGCCTTGGATCACCCTGAACCTGTGTCGCATGCACTCGTCCTGATCCCGGGCGGGATGTCTCGATCCGGGACGCCACCGCCGTCACGGCGCGTCCGTCACCACCCGCGTACCAAGATCGATGCCGGCTTGCCGCCGACCGGGACCGGGACCGCCGAAGGCCGTTTCAGCCGCCCGGGATCGCCAGGGGGTTGGCGGTGAGCGCCGCCACGTCCGGCGCGTCGAGGCGCGGACGGCCGAGGAAGGCGTCCCACAGACTTTGGACGAAGGCGGCGTCGAGGTCGCGCACGATCAGGACGAGACGGGAGCGGCGGTCGGCATCCGGCCAGGCCTCGAGGACCACGGGGGTATGGATGATGTGCTGGACGCCGTGGACGACGACGGGGCGATCGGGCGAATCGGCGAGTCCGACCAATCCCTTCAGGCGTAGCAGCTTGGGGCCGTGGGCCGAGCGCAGCAGGTCGAGGAACATCTCGAACGCCAGGCGCGGCACCGGTGTCTCGCTCGTCAGCGTGAAGGCACGGATCGCCGCGTCGTGGCGGTTCACGTCGTGGTGGTGCCCATGATGGTGGTGGTGGTGGTCCACCGCCTCCGCACCGAGCCAGGCGCGCACGTCCGCGCTCTTGCCCTCGACGCCGAACAGCCCTCCGAGAAGATCGGCCGCGGCGACGTCGCCCCCGTGGATGCCGGCGCCGGGGTTGAGGGCGGCGAGCCGCCCGCGCAGGGCCGCCCCGCCATCGCGGGCGAGATCGGCCTTGGCCACGACGATCCGGTCGGCCACCGCCGCCTGGCGCAGGGCCTCGGGATGGGCGTCGAGGGTGGCCTCGCCGTTGACGGCATCGACCACGGTGACGACGCCCTGCAGCCGGTACCGCATCACCAGATAGGGGTGGTAGATCAGTGCGTGCAGGATCGGCGCGGGGTCGGCCAGCCCCGTCGTCTCGATGACGACCCGGCGGAACGGCGTGACGCGGCCGTTGTCGCGCTTGCGCAGAAGGTCCTCGAGGGTGGCGATGAGGTCGCCGCGCACGGTGCAGCACAGGCAGCCGGCGCCGAGCAGGATCATGTCCTGGTCGACCGATTCGATCAGGAGGTGGTCGAGCCCGATCTCGCCGAACTCGTTGACGATGACCACCGTGTCCGCCAGCGCCGGGTCGCGCAGCAGGCGGTTCAGGAGGGTCGTCTTGCCGGCTCCGAGGAAGCCGGTGAGGACGGTGAGCGGGATCGGGTCCGGGCGGCGCGCGTCTGTCATGCGGATCGCCTTACGCTGGTTTTCCCGCCCCCGTCACCCGCGCCCGGGCGCTCAGTCGCGCGCGCCGCGCCCGGCGGCGGCCTTGGTCGTCCCCGGTTTCTCGGGCTTCTTGTCGCCGGCCTTGGCAGCCGGCTTGGCCGGGGTCGCCTTGGCCGGGGTCGCCTTGGCCGCATTCGGTTTGGCCGGCTTGACGGCCTCTGCCTTCACCTTCGCGCCGCCCGCCAGGACGGGCGTGGTCTCCACCGCGGTGTAGGCGCTGGCGGACGCGGGCGTTCCGGGCCGTGTCTTGACGGTCGCCTTCGCCGTGCTCGAAGCGGGCTTGTCCTGGGTCGCCCGGGTCTTCGCCTGCTTGGCCTCGCGGGCCGCCTCGCGCTTGGCCTTGGCCTCCTCCAGCTTGGCGGTGCGGGCGGCGGCCTTCTCCGCCTTGTCCGCGTCCTCCTGCTGGCTGAGGGCGATGGCGCCCTCGGCGGGATCGCGGCCGATCCAGACCAGGATCGGCTGCAGGGGCGCGCGCGGGGGCAGCGCGCGGTTGCGCAGGGCGGCACTGTTCATGGTGGCGAAGGCGAGGGCGGCCGGGAGCGGCGAGACCGAGGCCATCAACTGGGTGTTGGCCTGGTCGGCGGCGCCGCCGGCGACCACGGCGGCCTGGCCGGAGTCCACCGGCATCGGCTTGCGGCGGTCGCAGATGTAGGGGCGCATGTCCGGCGGCTCGGAGATCGCGGAGGTCGGCAGCGTCTCGAGGGTCGCGGCCCCCCAGCCGGGCGATTGGGTGAAGCCGTAGTCGAACAGGTCCGCCGCCTTGATGTCGCGCTCGCGCGCGCTCGGCTGGCCCATCACCACGGTGATGATGCGCCGGCCGTTGCGGGTGGCGCTCGCCACCACGTTGAAGCCGCCCGAGCAGATGAAGCCGGTCTTCATGCCGTCGGTGCCGGCGTAGCGCCCGAGCAGGCCGTTGTGGTTGGCCATGACGGAGCGGCCGAACTGGATGGCGCTGATGGAGAAGAGCGGGCGGGAATCGGGGAAGTCCCGGATCAGGGCGCGCCCGAGCACGGCCATGTCCCGCGCCGTCGTCCACTGGCGTGGGTCGGGCAGTCCGTGCGGGTTGGTCCAGCGGCTCTCGCGCATCCCGATCCGCTGGGCCGTCTCGTTCATGGCGGCGGCGAAGCCCTCGACCGAGCCGCCGAGGTTCTCGCCGATCGCGTAGGCCACGTCGTTGGCCGACTTGACCATGATGATCTTGAGGGCGTTGTCGAGGGTGAGCTGGGTGCCCGGCTTGAAGCCCATCTTCGAGGGCGGCTCGGCCGCCGCCTGGGGCGAGATGGTGATCAGCGAATCGAGGCTGACCTTGCCCTGGCGGACCATGTCGAGGGCGACATAGGCGGTCATCAGCTTGGTGACGGAAGCCGGGAACCACGGGTCGGTGGCGCCCTGGGCATGGATCACCTTGCCCGAATCGACGTCCACCACCAGCATCGGTGCGGTGACCGCCTGCGCCGCACACGGCGCGAACAGGCCCGCCCCAGCGGTGAGCCCAAGGACGAAGCGCCTCAAGAATCGGTTCGACATCAGGCCTGTCTCGACGGGGACGATCGCGACGGGGCGGTCCCGTCGCGGCGTGCGGTCTTCGGATGGGGCGGCGTGCCCGCCCGGTCGTCCGGACGTGACCGCAGGGGCGATGACGGGTCCGCCGCACTCGCCACGAGGCCACTCCAACCCGTGTTCCGTGGCGAGAGCATGGCGAAGATGGCCGCCCCGCGCGGCCATGCACAGCGCGGGTGTGGTGGCGTCGGCCCCGCGCGGGGTCTATGGGCTCGCACTCGACCGGCCACGTCGGCCGGCTATATCGACCGTTCTACGGGAACGCGATGTCCTACGCCGTCAAGGAACTCTTCCACACGCTCCAGGGCGAGGGCGCACAGGCCGGGCGCGCCGCCGTGTTCTGCCGGTTCTCGGGCTGCAACCTGTGGTCCGGCCGGGAGGAGGATCGCGCGGATGCCGCCTGCCGCTTCTGCGACACCGACTTCATCGGCATGGACGGCGACGGCGGCGGGCGTTTCGCCGACGCCGACGCGCTGGCCCGGGCCATCGCCGCGACCTGGGGCGGCGGCGACCACCACCGCTACGTGGTCTTCACCGGCGGCGAGCCGCTGCTGCAACTCGATGCCGCCCTGATCGACGCGGTCCATGCCGCCGGCTTCGAGATCGCTGTGGAGACCAACGGCACCCTGGCGGCGCCGGCGGGGATCGACTGGATCTGCGTCAGCCCCAAGGCCGGTAACCCGCTGGTACAGGCGAGCGGGCACGAACTGAAGCTGGTCTATCCGCAGGCCGGGTTCGATCTGGCGGCGCTCGCCGCCCTCCCCTTCCGCCATCACTGGCTCCAGCCGATGGACGGGCCCGACCGCATCGCCCATACGCGGGCGGCGGTGGAGGCCTGCCGCGGCGACGCCCGCTGGCGGCTGTCGCTGCAGACGCACAAGATCATCGGCATTCCGTAGCGGGCCGGCGGGTCGGAAACAGGTCGTCCGAATCAGGTAGAGTGCGTGTCATGAAGATCACCCAAGCCTTCACCTTCGAGGCGGCCCACCGCCTGCCGAACGTGCCCGAGAGCCACCGCTGCCACCGCATGCACGGCCACTCCTACCGGGTCGAGCTGACCCTGACCGCGCCGGTCGATCCCCATACCGGCTGGGTCGTCGACTTCTTCGACGTCGAGACCGCCTTCGCGCCGATCCTGGCCCGGCTCGACCACTACTGCCTCAACGAGGTCGAGGGGCTGGAGAACCCCACCGCCGAGCACATCGCGGCCTGGATCTGGCATCGCACCAAGCCGTCCCTGCCGGTGCTGTCGTCGGTGCGGGTGTTCGAGACGCCAATGTCCTGGGCCGAATACGAGGGCGACTAGCGCCATGACCGACGAGGGCGCCCTGGTCCTGTTCTCGGGGGGACAGGATTCCACCACCTGCCTCACCTGGGCGCTGGCGCGCTACCCACGCGTCGAGACCCTGGGCTTCGAGTACGGCCAGCGCCACCGCATCGAGATGGACTGCCGCGCCCGGCTGCGGACCGGCATCGCCGCCCTCGATCCGGCCTGGGCGGCGCGGCTCGGCGACGACCACGTGGTCGTCCTCGATGCGCTGGGCGCCATCTCGGAGACGGCGCTCACCCGCGACACCGCCATCGCCATGGCGGCGGACGGGTTGCCCAACACCTTCGTGCCGGGCCGCAATATCGTCTTCCTGACCTTCGCCGCGGCCCTGGCCTATCGCCGCGACCTGCGCCGCATCGTCGGCGGCATGTGCGAGACCGATTTCTCCGGCTATCCCGATTGCCGCGACGACGCGATCAAGGCGCTGCAGGTGGCGCTCAACCTCGGCATGGACCGCCGCTTCGTCCTCGAGACCCCGTTGATGTGGATCGACAAGGCCGCAACCTGGGCGCTGGCGAAGGCCACCGGCGGCCAGGGCCTGGTAGAGCTGATCGTCGAGGACACCCACACCTGCTACCTCGGGCAGCGCGGCGACCGGCACGACTGGGGCTACGGCTGCGGCACGTGCCCGGCCTGCGAGCTGCGGGCGAAGGGGTATGCGACGTTCGTGGCGGACGGGGGCTGAGGCCGGGGCATCATTGACCCGCCACGTGCAACAGAACCTCACGCCGATGCGGTCGATCCCGGTGCTCGATCAGGTAGATCCCCTGCCACGTCCCGAGACCGATCCGGCCGCCGACGACCGGCACGGCGAGGCCCGCGTCGGTCACCATGGTGCGGATGTGGGCCGGCATGTCGTCCGGCCCCTCGCTCCCGTGGACATAGGCACCGTGGCGTGGCGCCAGCCCGTCCAGCGCCGTCATCAGGTCGGTGCGCACGTCGGGATCGGCGTTCTCCTGGATGGTGAGGGAGGCAGAGGTGTGCCGGCAGAACACCGTCAGCAGACCCTGCGTGATGCCGCTGCGGGCCAGGAAGGCCGCGACCACCTCGGTGATCTCCGTGAACCCCGGACCGGGCGTCGCGACGGCGATGCGGGCGCTCGCCTGCCGCGAGACCGCTCCGTCCGAAAAGTCGGTGATGTCTCCGATCCTGCCCTCGCCCGTCATCGCGTCTCCTCGCTCATGGCGGCACCCGGCGCGATCTCACGCTCGCCCCGCGCCAGGATGCGCTCCAGCACGTCGATCCGGTCGGCCTCCGCCGAGGGCTTGTCCCAGCGGATGCGGCTGACGCGTGGAAAGCGCATGGCCACCCCCGACTTGTGCCGGGTGGAGCGCTGCACGCCCTCGAAGGCGATCTCCAGCACCAGCCCGGTCTCCGGCCCGTAGGCGACCTCGCGCACCGGGCCGAAGCGCTTCGTCGTGTTGTTGCGGACGTAGCGGTCGAGCTTGGCCAGTTCGGCGTCGGTGAAGCCGTGGTAGGCCTTGCCCACCGGCACCAGTTCCTCGCCGCCGCCCTCCACCGTGCGCCAGCAGCCGAAGGTGTAGTCCGAGTAGAACGACGAGCGTTTCCCGTGCCCGCGCTGGGCGTACATCATCACCGCATCGACCACGTGCGGTTCGCGCTTCCACTTCCACCAGGGCCCCTTGGGCCGGCCGGGCAGGTAGGGGCTGGTGCGCCGCTTCAGCATCACGCCCTCGATGGCGTCGGCATCCGCCCCGGCCCCGGCCGACGCCGGATCGGCGCGCGCCGCGGCCAGGTCCTCCCAGGTCGCGAAGGGCACCAGCGGCGACAGGTCGATGCGGGCGTGGTCGAGGCCGCCGACGAAGGCCTCGAGCCGGGCGCGCCGCTCGGTGAAGGGCATCTCGCGCAGGTCCTCGCCATCGGCCGTGAGAAGGTCGTAGGCCCGCACGTGGGCGGGAAACTCCTCCAGCAGCTTCCCCGTCACCGACTTGCGGTTGAGCCGCTGCTGCAGGACGTTGAAACTCTGGACGCGCTCGTCACGCAGGATCAGCAATTCGCCGTCGAGGGTGCCCTCGAAGGCGATGGCCTCGGCGAGGTCCGGAAAGGCACCGGAGATGTCCTCGCCGGTGCGCGAGTAGATGCGTGCCACCTGTGTGCCTTCGGCGTCGCGCCCGCCCGCAAGCTGGACGCGGATGCCGTCCCACTTCCACTCGCCGGAGAAATCGGCCGGGTCGAGCTTGTCGAAATCGGTCTCCTCCTCGATCGGGTGCGACAGCATCGGCGGCCGGAACGGCGCCGGGTTGAGGGTCTGGGGCCGTTCCCCCCTGCCCTCCACCCAGGCGAACAGGGTCGCGTAGGGGGGCTCGAGCCCGTGCCAGACCTCCTCGACCGCATCGGCCTCGTGCCCGCCGAGCGCCCCCACCGCGGTCTTGGCGAGCCGCGCCGAGACGCCGACCCGCAGCGACCCGGTGATGAGCTTCAGCAGCGCCCACCGCCCGGTCTCGTCGAGGGCATCGAGCCAGTCGGCGATGTGGCCGGGGAGATCGGACTTCTTCGTCGTGGCGAGGGTGTCGACGACCTCCCCGAGGGTGGGGATGTGGGGCGGCGGGTCGTTGTGGCCGATCGGGGGGGGACTCCCCTCTCCCTCGTGGAGAGGGATCGGGGTAGCCGAGCGCCCCCGGGCTGCGCCGAGCGGAACCACACCCACCTCCACCGTCTCCCCACGAGGGGGAGGAGAGGCCGCCGAGGGTCCCGGCCAGATCAGCGCCGTGGTCTCGGCGAGATCGCCGACGTAGTTGTACGACAGGCGGAACAGCACCGGGTCGATCCGCGCCTCCACCAGCCCGCGGATCATCCCCGCCTTGGCCTCGCGGAAGGTCAGCCCGCCGGTCATCGCGGCCAGCGCGTAGCCCCGCTCGGGATCGGGGGCATGGGCGAAATAATCCTGCAGCAGGCGCAGCTTGGCGTTGCGGCGCGGCTCGTAGGCGAGCCGGTCGAGGAGATGGGCGAAGTCGTTCATGCCGCGACCTCGGCCGCCGGCTCGGCTTCGCCCTCGTCGCCGTAGCCGAGCATGTGGAGGGGCTTGGCCGCGATGCCCTGCGTCCCGCACCAATGCACCAGGGCGTCCTCCTGGCCGTGCGTCACCCAGACCTCGCCCGCACCCGTCTCGGTGATGGTGCGGCACAGGTCGGGCCAGTCGGCGTGATCGGAGATCACGAGGGGCAGTTCGGCGCCCTTCTGCCGGGCGCGGGCCCTCACCCGCATCCAGCCAGAGGCGAAGGAGGTCACCGGATCGGGAAACTTTCGCGACCACACGTCCTGGATCGCGGACGGCGGGCACAGCACGATGGCGCCCTGGAGCTTTGCCCGGTCGGCCGCCACCACCTTGGGCGTATCGCCCAGCGGGATGCCCTCGCGCTTGTAGAGATCCGTCAGCTTCTCCATGGCGCCGTGGAGATGGATCGGCCCGTCGTAGCCGGCCTGCCGAAGCAGCGCCATCACCCGTTGCGCCTTGCCCAGCGCATAGGCCCCGACGATGTGGGCGCGCTCGGGAAACAGCGCGACGGAGGCCAGGAGCCTGTCGACCTCGCCCCTGGTGTCCGGCATCCGGAACACCGGCAGGCCGAAGGTCGCCTCGGTGATGAAGACATCGCAGGGCACCACCTCGAACGGCAGGCAGGTGGGATCGGGCGCACGCTTGTAGTCGCCCGACACGACGACGCGCAGGTTACCCGATTCCACCGCGATCTGGGCGGAGCCGAGGACGTGGCCGGCGGGCACGAAGCGCACGGTGACGTCGCCGATGCGGATCGGCTGGCCGAGCTGCGCCTCCTGGCGCGTGTCGCAGAACGCTTCGCCGTAGCGCACCGCCATGATGCGCAGGGTCTCCCCCGTCGCCAGCACCCGGCCGTGGCCGGACCGGGCGTGGTCGGCATGACCGTGGGTGATGAGCGCCCGCGGCACCGGCCAGGTCGGGTCGATGTGAAAATCGCCGCCCGGGCAGTACAGGCCCTCGCGGGTCAGGGTGAGGAGATCGCTGGCGCTTGGGGTCATGGTCGCGGCTATGTAGGGCGATCCGGAACAGGCCGCGACCCTCCCACCCATGACCCCAGCACGATGACCCCACAGACCTCGTCCGGCGATCTCCTGGCCGACCGCCGCTACGGCTACGGTGCCGCCTGCCTCGCGGAGGGCGACGTCGCGACCGCCGCCGAGATGGCCGAGCAGACATTGGAACGGGCGCCGCGCTTTGCGCCTGCCTGGTTCCTGCTCGGCCGTGCCAGGGAGGCGCAGCATCGGGCGGGTGGTGACGAGGGCGCGTTCCATGCGGCGCTGCGCGCCTACGCCAACGCCCTCGATCTCGACCCGGAGGATGGGCAGGGCGCCCGCCTCCACCTCGCGCGGATGGGCGAGGGCGCGGTGATGGAGGCGATCACCCCGGCCTACGTCCGCGCCCTGTTCGACGGCTACGCGCCGCGGTTCGAGCGCCACCTCGTGGACGACCTCCACTACCGGGGTCCGTCCATGCTGGTGGCGGCCCTGGACCGCGCCGCCGGGGCGGCGGCCCCGTTCGCGGTCGCGCTCGACCTCGGCTGCGGCACCGGGCTGGTGGGCGAGGCCCTCGGCGGCCGGGTCGCGCATCTCACCGGCGTCGACCTCTCGCCGGGGATGCTGGCACACGCCGAGCGCGCCGGGCGCTATCGCCGGCTGGTGGCCGGGGACCTGCGCAGCTTTCTCGCCACCGAACCGGCGGGTGCCTTCGACCTCGTCGTATCGGCGGACGTCTTCATCTACGTCGGCGATCTGGCAGCGGTCCTCTGCGCCATCGCCCGCGTCCTGCGGGTGGGGGGCTACGCCGCCTTCACCGTCCAGTCGCCCCCCGGCCCGGGTGTCGAGCTGGGGCAGGATGGGCGCTACGCCCACGGCGAGGGCGCGCTGTCGCAGGCCATCGCGGCGGCCGGTCTCGATCTGCGCCTCGCGGAGGAGGCCGCGATACGGCGCGAAAGCGACGCCGACGTGCCCGGCCGCGTCGTCGTGCTCCGGCGCCCCGATCCCGGCGCGGCCTCACGCCCGTGAGGCGCTCGCGACGGGCACGGCGGGACCCGGACCGCCGCCGGGCTCGCGATCGCGCAGCCAGCGGTCGATGGTGGCGTAGAGGTCGTCGCGCCTGAACGGCTTGCCGACGTGGTCGTCCATCCCGGCCTCGCGGAAGCGACGGATCTGCTCGGGCAGCACGTTGGCGGTCATCGCCACGATCGGCAGCCTCGGCCCGGGCCCGGCCATCCGGCGGATGAGCTTGGTCGCCGTCATGCCGTCCATGCCCGGCATCTGCACGTCCATCAGCACGAGGTCGTAGTCGTTGTCCTGCACCGCGACGAGGGCGGCGGCACCGTCGCCGACCACGTCGAGGGTATGGCCGGCCGCCTCGATGATCACCCGGGCGAGCTCCTGGTTGATCTCCACGTCCTCGACCAGAAGGAGGCGTCCGGTCCTGCGCGGCGGCGCGGCGGCCTCGCCCGCGGTCGGGCCCGCGCCGAGGTCGAGGCGCCCGCGCGGCAGCGTCACCGTGAACCAGAAGGTCGAGCCCCGCCCCTCCTGCGAGAACACCCCGATCTCGCCGCCCATCAGCTCCACGAGGCGCCGGCAGATGGCGAGGCCGAGGCCGGTGCCGCCGAAGTCGCGCTTGATCGAACTGTCGGCCTGGCTGAAGCGCTTGAACAGCCGCGCCTGCTTGTCCCTGGGGATGCCGATGCCGGTATCGGTGACGGCAAAGCGCAGGCGCTCGCCGGTGGCCAGACTCGCCTCGTGCCGAACCACGAGGGCGACATAGCCCTCCTTCGTGAACTTCAGGGCGTTGTTGAGGAGGTTGAGCAGGATCTGGCGCAGGCGGGCCTCGTCGCCCACCAGGACGCGCGGCAGGCCCCGATCGAGGTCGACCGTGATCTCGACGTCGCCACCGCGCCGGGCGCCCCGGGTGATCGACAGGCAATTGTCGACGAGGGCGCGCAGGGGAAACGGCCGGGGATCGAGCTCGACCGCCCCGGCCTCGACCTTCGAGAAGTCGAGGATGTCGTTGACCACGGTCAACAGGGCCGCGCCCGAGGATTGCACCAGTTCGGCATGGCGGCGGACGTCGTCGGGCAGGGACTCGCGCTTGTCGAGGATGAGACCGCTGAAGCCGATGATCGCGTTGAGCGGCGTGCGGATCTCGTGGCTCATCGAGGCCAGGAAGTCGGTCTTGGCCTCGTTGGCGGTATCGGCGTGCGCGCGCGCGAGCTCCGCCATCTCCTTGGCGAGGCGCAGTTCCTCGCCCTGCCTGTGCCGGTCGGAGACGTCGCGCAGGGAGCAGACCAGGCCCTGCGGCGCCCCTGTCGCCTCGTCCCGCACGAGCTTGACGAGGTTCTCGACCCAGACCCAGTGCCCGTCCTTGTGCCGGATGCGATAGGTGATCGCGTCGCGGTCTTCCGGCACGGCTCCGGCGAACAGGCGCCCGGCGCCGTCGCGCACCGCCTGGCGATCGTCGGGGTGGATGCCCTCCAGAACGTCGACGCCGGTCAGTTCGTCGGCGCCGCAGCCGAACAGCGCGACGCACGACGGCGAGATGTATTGACGCCGGAGATCGCCGTCGATCCGGGTGATCACGTCGCTCGTCGTCTCGGCGAGCAAGCGGTAGCGCCCCTCGCTCTCGCGCAGGGCGTCGTCGCTGCGCTTGCGGTCCATGATGTTGCGGACCGAAGCGATGAGACCGGCCGGCGCTCCGGCCTCGTTACGCAAAAGCTTGATCGAGGCCTCGACCCAGACCCATTCGCCCGACCGGTGGCGGAGGCGGTTGGTGTTCACCACCCGGTCCCTGGCACCGGAGGCCAGTTCGGCGAAGACGCCCGACAGCCCCTCGACATCGTCGGGATGGACCATCTGCTGCGGGCTCGTGCCGACGAGGTCGTCGGGTTCGTAGCCCAGGAGATCGCGCGAGCCCGGCGAGACGAACAGGCGCCGCCCCGTCAGGTCCATATGGGTGATCATGTCGGTGCTGTGGTCGGCCAGCAGCCGATAGCGTGCCTTGCTCTCGCGGACGGCGCGCTCGGCCTCCCGCGCGGTCCGCTCGGCCGCCTTGAGATGGGTGATGTCGCGGGCGATCGCCACGAGGCGATCGGTGGGGCGGTTCCCATCGACGATCGGAGTGATCAGCACCTCCACGTGGAGCGGATTGCCCTTGGCCGTCACGGTCTCGCCCTCGATCCGTGCCGACCCGGTGGCGCGCGCCTCTGCGAGCTTGGCCCGGACCGCGTCGTGCATCGCCTCCGGCCACAGGTCGAGGTACGGCTTGCACAGGATCGCGGCGGGATCGTCGACCTCCATGACGCGCAGGCCGTTGCGACTGACGAACTCCAGGTTGCCGTCGGCGTCGATCACCTCGATGCAGTCGCCGGAGCCATCGATGACGCCGCGCAGGAACGCTTCGCTGTCCTTGAGGGCCTGCGAGGCCTGCACGAGGGGCGCCACGAAGATGCGTTTGCCGGCGAGCCAGATCACCCCTGCGAGGATGGTGGAGATCGCCAGCAGCAGCAGGCCGCCGCGCACGAGCTGCGCGTCGATCGGCGCCAGGACCGTCGCCCGGCTGAGCCCGACCATCAGGCGGGCGTCGGTTCCCGGCAGGCGGCTGTGGCCGAAGACGCGTTCGGTCCCGCGGATGTCGCGCCCTTCGTAACGGCCGTTCTCGACGGCGAGGGCCGCCCTGACGTTGTCGAAGCCGGACAGGTCCTGGCCGACGATCCCGGGCAGCGAGGGGTAGCGGGCGAGGCCGCGTCCGCTGCCGTCCACCAGGAGGACGGTGGCGTCGTTCTTCTGGCCCACCGCCTTGGCCAGGTCGTCGAACCAGTTCAGGTCCAGCGTGGCCATGACCGTCCGCGGTCTCTCCCCGGCGACAGCGGCGGCGACCGGCAGGGCCGCAGCCACGGTGGGAGCCTTGCGGGAGAGGGTGACGTAGAAGTCGCTGACGCTGAAGGCGCCCGCGGCCATCGTCTTGAGGTACCAGGCGCGCTGCGACACATCGAGGCCCAGCGTTCCTTCCACCGTCGAACAGGTGATGCGCCCTGCGGAGTCGACGAGGAAGAAGGCCGAGGCCCACGGTCGATCGAGGCGGACCCGATCGAGGAAGGTCTTGCAGGTGGCCGCATCCCGTTCGACCACCGCCGGCACCCGCGACAGCAGGCCGAGGGTGGTCCGCGCCTCGTCGATGGTGTCGCGGTAGCGCTCGACTCCGTCCTGGGCCGCCTCGTGGACCCGGTCGACCGCCGCGGCGATGCGTTGCCGGCGCTGCTGGTACAGGTCGTTGAGCTGGACGGCCGACAGCGGCACGAGCGTGGCGGCTACCAAGAGAGCCAACCGCGTCCGGATCCCGAACCGGGCGGACAGGGGCGTCCGGCTCGGCACGGCGTCGGCGGATGCCGCAGAATGCCCGGCGGCTTTCATGTCACTGTCGTTCCCCGGTGCCCGGACGGCCTCGTCGTGCCGGGAAAGTGCCGCGCGGCCGTACGCGCAGGACGATGTCTCGGATGAGGGTCGGCCAGCGCCTTGCCGTGCAACCCTCGGTGCCTTCGCTCTAGCAGGTACGACGATCCCTACCAGACCGTTGACGGGCGCTCGCTCCCGCGGTCGCTCGGCATGCGGCCTAACCCGATCGGCCGAGGGCGTGGGGACGCGGAGTTCGCTCCCCCCCGCTCGCGACGGTCCGCGCCCTGCGTGATGCAACCGGTTTGCGGTATCTCTGTTGCTAAGCTGGCCCGCGTCGGCCGGCCGATGCCTCCCCCGCTCGCAGCCCGGTTCGTCGCCGGGGAAGGGGGCAGGACGGCCATACGGCCTTTCGGCCCCTGCCGTTGTCGATCGAGCGGATCCGGGGCCGGCGGCACCCCGGGACATTTTTGGAGCACCGGATGGCAGACCAGAACAACAAGTCGTTTCCCGCCAGCGGCAAGACGCGGATTCCCCTCGCGCTCGCCCTCTCGGGCCTGGCGGGCTGCGCCGACTCCATCGGGTTCCTCGAATACTCGCAGCTCTTCATGTCGTTCATGAGCGGCAACACCACCCGGTTCGGGGTGTCGGTCAGCCTCGGCGACTGGGAGAGCACCGCCCGCGTCGCGTCCGTGATCCTGATCTTCTGCTTCGGGGCCTTCGCCGGGACCCTGATCGCGGCCTGGGTCGGCCAATGGCGCCTGGCGGTGCTCCTGTCGCTGCAGGCCCTTCTGCTCACCGCGGGCCTCGTGATGCCCTACGGCACCTTCGCCTGGCCGCTGCACGCCTACCCGATCGTCCTGGCGCTCGGCCTCCAGAACGCGACCCTGCAGGACGAGGCCGGCCGCAGCCTGGCCCTCACCTACGTCACCGGCGCGGTGGTGCGGTTCGGGACGGGGCTCGCCAACCTGCTCCTGCACAAGCCGGCCCCCTCGTTCTGGATCCAGGCGCCGTTGTGGGGTGCCCTGAGCGCCGGCGCGGTGGTCGGTGGCGTGCTGCAGAACCGCTACGGCGAGGACGCCTTCCTGGTCCCGGCCGCCCTGGCGGGCGTGCTGGCCGTCATCGCCCTGGTCATGACGCTGGCAAAGCCCGGCAGCGCGTACGTGACGAGCGCCTCGGCCCCCGCGCCGGATGCCCCGGCCAGCGCTCCGCCGGTCGGCGCCCCCGCCCTCGACAAGCCCTACGACGTCGAAGTCCACGGCTCGCCGGGACGCCGCCCCTGATCGGAGCCTCAGTCGCCGCCGGCCTCGCCGCGCAGGCGTTTGGTGGCGCTGCGCTTCGACTTGTCGTCGAGGCGGCGCTTCTTCGACGCCAGCGTGGGGCGGGTGGCCCGGCGCGGCGTCGGCGGTACCGCCGCCTCGGCCACGAGTTCGGCGAGGCGCTCGCGGGCGTCGGCGCGGTTGCGGTCCTGCGTCCGGAACCTTTGGGCGCTGATGACGATGACGCCGTCCACCGTCAGGCGCCGCCCGGCCAGCCGCATCAGGCGCACGGCCACCGCGTCCGGCAGGGAGCTCGAGCGGCGGGCATCGAAGCGCAGTTGCACGGCCGTGGAGAGCTTGTTGACGTTCTGGCCGCCGGGGCCGGAGGCGCGGACGAAGGTCTCCTCCAGCTCCGCCTCGTCGATGGCGATGTGGGGGGTGCATTGCAGGACCATCGGCACTCCCCCGCCGGTTCAGGCGGCGTCGGCCGGCGTGCGGGCGCGCACGGCCAGGGCGTGCAGCCCGCGCTGGAAGGCGGGCTCCAGGAGGGCGTTGACGAGGCGATGACGCTCGACCCGGCTCTTGCCCTCGAAGGCCGCGGAGACCACGTCGAGCCGGAAGTGTGTCTCACCCGCCTCCCGCCAGCCGCCGTGGCCGGCGTGGAGATGGGATTCGTCGACGACGTCGAGGCTCACCGGCGTCAGCGACGCCTCCAGCGTCCGGGCGATCCACGCCTTCAGCGTTTCTGTCTCGGCCATCGTCACCCTCTTTTCGGTCCCCGCACCGGCTTACCGGCGTCAACCCCCGATGTCGGCATGCGTCATCAGGCCCGGCGCCCTTGTGTCCCTGGGCGCCCCCCTCATAATCGCCTTGTCATGGATCTCAACTCGCGCCTGTTCGACCGTATCCGCATCAAGCCGACCTGCGACGAGCCCAAGGCGGCCGCCGCCGGGTCGTGCGAAACGCCCGGCTGCCAGAACGCCGGGCTCTATCGCGCCCCCAAGGGGCGCAAGGCGGAAGGCCAGTACTGGCGCTTCTGCATCGACCACGTGCGCGCCTACAACGCGACGTACAATTATTTCGACGGCATGAACGACGCCGCGGTCCAGGCCTATCAGAAGGACGCGGTCATCGGCCACCGCCCGACCTGGGCGATGGGGGTCAACCCCGCCACCCGCGCCGGCAAGATCGACGCGCCCGAGGCGAACCGCGATTGGGCCTACGTCGATCCCCTCGGGGTCCTGCGGTCGGAAGGCGTCGGCGCCAAGACCCGGCGCGCCGCGCCCGAACCGATGCGACCGCGCCATTCCGCCAAGGTCCTGCGCGCCCTCGACGTGCTCGGGCTCGACGAGGGAGCCGATACCGCCGCCATCAAGGCGCAGTACAAGGTGCTGGTGAAGCGCTTCCACCCGGACGCCAACGGCGGCGACCGGTCGTTCGAGGAGAGGCTGCGCGACATCATCAAGGCGCACGACACCCTGCGCGCGGCCGGCCTGTGCTGACCGGTCGGACCGTCCCGGCACGATCGATGCACGCCCGCCGTTTTCCGGGCCGGGTACGGTAATTTGCCCGACGGGCCCTATATGCGATGAACGATCCCTTCGTTCGCAGTCTTGGCGTCAGACGCCGGCCGTGGTGAAGGGACATGCAGCGCCGCTCATCCGCGGATGCGGCACCCCGCCCGAGACACACCCTGCGAGGACCGAGCCCGAGGGCCGGCCCCGCCCCGACGAGGTCACGTATGCTCTCTGACGACACGCCCGCCTCGCTCCCCGACCGGACCGTCTCGGTCCGCGACGTGTTCGGCATCGACATCGACCTCAAGGTCCCGGCCTTCTCGCAGACCGACGAGCACGTGCCCGACCTCGACCCGGACTACCTGTTTGACCGCGAGACCACCCTGGCGATCCTGGCGGGCTTCGCGCGCAACCGCCGCGTCATGGTCACCGGCTATCACGGCACCGGCAAGTCGACCCACATCGAGCAGGTGGCCGCGCGCCTGAACTGGCCCTGCATCCGGATCAACCTCGACAGCCACGTCTCCCGCATCGACCTCGTCGGCAAGGACGCCATCGTCGTGAAGGAGGGCAAGCAGATCACCGCCTTCCAGGACGGCATCCTGCCCTGGGCGTTGCAGAACAACGTCGCGCTGGTGTTCGACGAGTACGACGCCGGCCGGCCCGACGTGATGTTCGTGATCCAGCGGGTGCTCGAGGTCTCGGGCCGCCTGACGCTGCTCGACCAGAAGCGGGTCATCCGCCCTCATCCGGCCTTCCGGCTGTTCGCCACCGCCAACACGGTGGGCCTGGGCGACACCTCCGGCCTCTATCACGGCACGCAGCAGATCAACCAGGGCCAGATGGACCGCTGGTCGATCGTCACGACGCTGAACTATCTCGCCCACGACCGCGAGGTCGACATCGTCCTGTCGAAGGCACAGCACTACCAGCGCGACGGCGGCCGCGACATCGTCAACCGCATGGTGCGCGTCGCCGACCTCACCCGCAACGCCTTCATGAACGGCGACCTGTCCACCGTCATGAGCCCGCGCACCGTGATCACCTGGGCCGAGAACGCCGAGATCTTCGCCGATGTCGGGTTCGCTTTCCGCGTCACCTTCCTCAACAAGTGCGACGAGCTCGAGCGCACCCTGGTGGCGGAGTTCTACCAGCGCGCCTTCGGCAAGGAATTGCCCGAGAGCGCGGCGAACGTGGCCTTGAGCTGACGACGATAGGAGGACGCGATGGGTGAGCCGGCTCTGAAAGGCGCGCCGCTTACCGATGGAGCGAGCCCCTCCGGAGGGCGGACGCGCCACGAGGACGACCTCTTTACCTGGGTTCAGGAGCAGGTCGCCCTGCTCCGGGCCGGTGCGGTCGAGACGATCGACGTCGCGAACATTGCGGAGGAGCTCAACGACGTGGGTGCCGAGCAATACGATCGTCTCGAAAGCGCCCTCGAAGTCCTCTTGATGCACATGCTGAAATGGGACCATCAGCCGGAACGGCGCAGTCGGAGCTGGGTCCTCACGATCGTCGAGCAGCGCAAGCGCGTCGACAAGGTTCTTCGCAAGAATCCCGGGTTGAGGCCCCGCATCGCCGAAGCGGTCGAGGATGGTTTCGACCTCAGCCGGGTGCGCGCGGCTCGCGAGATGAAACGCGATTTGGATACCCTTCCCGATCCGTGCCCCTACGACTGGGACGCGATCACCTCGCGGCCATTCTCTTTGGCCGAGGCATAGGCGCTCGAACCGGAATCACCCTGAAGAATGTCCATCTCCAACCGCAAGACCGGTGACCGACGCGAGCCCGTCTCCGAGCCCCTGAAGCGTTCGGTGGCCGGCTGCTTGCGCGCCATCGCCAAGCGCGCCGAGGTCGAGGTGACCTATGCCAGCGACCGGCCGGCGCTCACCGGCGACAAGGCCCGCCTGCCCGAGCCTCCGCGAAAACTGACGCCCGGGGACGTGGCGATCCTGCGCGGCAACGCCGATTCCATGGCGCTCCGGCTCGGCTGCCACGACGTCGGCGTCCATCGCCGTCTCGCTCCCGAGAACGCGGCGGCGCGGGCGGTCTACGATGCGGTCGAGCAGGCCCGCGTCGAGGCGATCGGCTCGCGGCGGATGTCGGGGGTCGCCAGCAACATCTCGGCGATGCTGGAGGACCGCTATCACCGCGGCGGCAAATACGAGGACATCACCGACCGCGCCGACGCACCGATGGAGGACGCCGTCGCCCTGATGGTGCGCGAACGCCTCACCGGACAGGCGCCGCCCCTCGCCGCGCGCAAGATCGTCGAGCTCTGGCGCGAGCACATCGAGGGCAAGGCCGGCACGAACCTCGACGGCCTGCTCGGGTCGATCGAGAACCAGCGCCATTTCGCCCGCACCGTGCGCGAACTGCTGTCCTCCCTCGACCTAGCCGACGAGACCCCCCTCGATCCGGACGACGACGACAACGACGACGACAACGATTCGCAGGACGACGAGCAGCAGCCCAGCGACGGCGACGCCGAGGAGCAGTCGCAGGGCGACAAGGCCGAGATGGATTCTTCCGAGGAGGCCGCCGACGACCTCCAGGAGGGCGCCACCGAATCCGCCGACGCGCCATCGGGCGAACTGCCCGACGAGGCCGAGGACGCGGAATCGGAGGAAGCCTCCGAGTCATGGCGGCCGCCGCCCACCAAGGTGAACGAGGCCCGCGGCCCCGATTACAAGGTGTTCAACCCCCGCTTCGACGAGATCATCCACGCCGAGGATCTCTGCGACGGCGAGGAGCTGGCGCGCCTGCGCAGCTACCTCGACAAACAGCTCGCCCATCTCCAGGGCGTCGTCGGGCGCCTCGCCAACCGCCTGCAGCGCCGGCTGCTCGCGCAGCAGAACCGCGCCTGGGACTTCGACCTCGAAGAGGGCCAGCTCGACCCGGCCCGCCTCGTGCGTGTGGTCACCGACCCGTTCCAGCCGCTCTCCTTCAAGCAGGAGAAGGACACCAACTTTCGCGACACGGTCGTCACGCTGCTCCTCGACAATTCCGGTTCGATGCGCGGGCGCCCGATCACCGTGGCGGCGACCTGCGCCGACATCCTGGCCCGCACGCTGGAGCGCTGCGGCGTCAAGGTCGAGATCCTGGGCTTCACCACCCGCGCCTGGAAGGGTGGGCAGTCGCGCGAGGCGTGGCTCTCGGCCGGCAAGCCCAACACGCCCGGCCGCCTCAACGACCTGCGCCACATCGTCTACAAGTCGGCGGACGCCCCCTGGCGCCGCGCGCGAAAGAACCTCGGCCTGATGATGCGCGAGGGCCTGCTGAAGGAGAACATCGACGGCGAGGCGCTGGACTGGGCGCACAAGCGGCTGCTCGCCCGCACCGAACAGCGCAAGATCCTGATGGTGATCTCCGACGGCGCCCCGGTCGACGATTCGACCCTGTCGGTGAACCCCGGCAACTACCTCGAACGCCACCTGCGCTGGATGATCGAGGACATCGAGACCCGCTCGCCGGTGGAGCTCCTGGCCATCGGCATCGGCCACGACGTGACGCGCTACTATCGCCGCGCCGTGACGATCATCGATGCGGAGGACCTCGGCGGCGCCATGACCGAAAAGCTGGCGGAATTGTTCGAGGAGGATGCCAAGGATACCGGCCGTCCCGTCCGGAAGGGCGGCGGCCGTCGCTGACGGGCCTACACCCGTCCCAGCACCCACAGCCAGCCGGCGGTCGAGAGGATCGCCAGCAGGGTCGAGGCGAGGATCGCGGCGGCGATGGGACCCTTCTCGGTGTCGTAGCGGTTGGCCAGCAGGTAGGCGTTGATGCCCACCGGCATCGCCGCGAACAGCACCGCCACGCCGGCATAGGCCGGCGGCATGGTGAAGACGTGGAAGGCGAGCACCCAGACCACCAAGGGATGGATGCCGAGCTTGAGCGTCGCGATCGACAGGGCGCCGGGCAGGTCGTGGACGAGGCGGTAACGGCGCAGGCCCGCGCCGAGCGCGATGAGGGCGCAGACCGACGCCGTGCCGGCCACGGCGTCGATGAGTTGCTTGGCCGGCCCGGACGGGACGATCGCGAACTGGCGCAAGGTGAGCCCGAGCACCAGGGCGACGATGATCGGGTTGCGCACCAGCACCCACGCCAGCCCGCGCAGGCGCGCCAGGAACGACTTGTCCCCGTCAGCCTCGATGAGGAAGGTCGCGGCACCCATCATCAGCGGCAGATGCACGGCGAGCAGCATGAACAGCGGGAAGGCTCCGGCCTCGCCGTAGGCCTGCAGGATCATCGGCACGCCGACGAAGACCGTGTTCGACTGGCTGGAGGCGAAGCCGTGCAGGACGGCGCCGCGCCGGTCGATGCCCCCGCGTCGCCGTGCGATCAGCGAGCCGATCGCCCAGGCCACCGCCGCCCCGCCGAAGTAGCTGATCCAGTAGCTCGGGGTGATCTCCCCCGAGAGCCCCGGCCGCGTCAGGGTATCGAGGATCAGGGCGGGCACCGCGAGGGCGAAGACGTATTCCGAGAGTCCGTCGCTCACCCGTTCGGACAGGACCCCGGCCAGGGCCGCCGCCCAGCCGAGGAGCACGATCCCGAAGATCGGCACGATGAGGGCGACGATGCCGGTCAGGTGTCACTCGCTGACGCCGGAGGGAAAACGCGAAAAGACCGCTGCGCGTCAGGCGCGAAGCGGTCTTTTCGATGGACACGACCTCGATCCGATCCTTGGGATCCGATCCTTGGGGCCGGCACGCGCTTCGACGTGCCGACGCGTCGCCGGTCAGGCGGCGACCGGGGTCTCGACCTCGGCGAGCTTCTTGTGCAGCTCGCGCTTGATGAGGCGGGCGGCCTGCGACAGCTCGATCTCGCGGGCCTTGATGAGGAAGGCGTCGAGGCCGCCGCGGTGCTCCACCGAGCGCAGGGCGTGGGCCGTGACGCGCAGGCGCACCCGGCGCTTGAGGGCGTCCGACTGCAGCGTGACCTGGCACAGGTTCGGCAGGAACCGGCACTTGGTCTTGCGGTTCGAGTGGCTCACGAGGTGGCCGGTCTGCACGGCTTTGCCCGTGAGTTCGCAACGGCGCGACATGGTCAAAAATCCCGTTTTCGTTTCGCGAAGGCCGGCCGGCTCGGCGGGAGGCTGTCCCCGCACCGCGAACGAAAGCCTCACGCACGCCCGATCCGATCGACCGGCGCTGTCATTGGAGGCGCGAGGCTATAGGGGCTGGGGAGGGTATCCGTCAAGGCTGACGATGGGTCGATCAGGGCCATCGGGTGACCCCGGTGCCCCGTGATCGTCGGGGAGGCCTCAGGCGCCCGCGGCCGCATCCGCGGCCCGGGCATTCGCTTCGCTCGACGCCTTGCAGGAGCGATGTCCTCCACAAGCCCGCTGCGCGGGGCGCTCTTCGCGACCCGTGTCATCGACGATCGGCTTTCACCCCATTCTCCTGCGGGCGGCGCCCGGCCGTGGCGACACGCTCGAACGATGTGTTAACCATCAACGGGCGACGATGCGAGCGTCGGGTCAGGTCGGCCCGTCCGGCGGCACGCATGCGACGTCGCGCGGCCTCGCGAGAACCCGAGTTCCTGAGCCCATGAGCGCCACGCGCCTTCTCGTCATCGCCTTCGCACTCACGACGGTCGCTGCCGTCCCCGCCCACGCGAAGCCGAAGGCCAGCCCCGCCCTCGTCACCGTCGAGTACGGCGTCAACCTCGCGGGCATCCCGATCGGGACCGCGCAGGTCTCCGGCTCGTTCGAGGGCACCCGCTACCGGATGGACGTGTCGGCGCGTCTCACCGGCCTCGTCGGCGCGGTCACCGGCGGCATGGGTTCGGCCCGCGCCAGCGGCCTCATCACCGCCGCACCTCAGCCGAGCACCTTCGCCATCGCCACCAAGACGTCGAACGCCGGCATCGCCGTACGGATGGCGCTGGCCGGCGGCAACGTCACCCAGGCCGAGATCACGCCGCCGCTCGTCGACCTCGGCGACCGCGTGCCGATCACCGCCGCCAACCGCAAGGGCGTGATCGACCCCGCCAGCGCCCTGATGATGCCGGCCATCGGCAAGGGCGCCCTCACCGACCCCGAGAACTGCAACCGCACCCTGCCGGTGTTCGACGGTGCCACCCGCTTCAACGTGACCCTCAGCTACGGCGAGACCCGCATGGTCGAAAAGCCCGGCTATTCCGGCCCGGTGCTGGTCTGCAACGCCCGCTACCAGCCCATCGCCGGCCATCGGCCCGACCGGCCGGGCGTGAAGTTCATGGAGGACAACCGCGACATGTCGGTGTGGCTGGCGCCCGTGGACGGCACCCGCGTGCTGCTGCCGGTGCGTATCGCGGTGCGCACCACCATCGGCACCAACATCATCGAGGCGACCCGCTGGGTGCGCAGCGGCGGCGCCACCACCGCCGCCACTCCGGGCTCGGGCGCGGTCGCGAGCCTCGACGGACGATAGGGCGGATGCGCGGCATCGCGTCCCCGGCAATTCTGGCGCTCCCGGCGATCCTGGCCACGCTCCTGACCGGGCCGGCCCTGGCGGAGGTGCTCGAGTCCGGATCCTCCTGTGGCGGGGACGCCTATTCCTCCGCGCAGGTGATCGAGGGCCGGCCGCCGCGGCGCGGGCCGCTCACCAGCGTCCCCGACACCCTCTGCGCCGACGTAGCGCCCCGCGCCGGCTCGACCCGGATCGAGATCTACGGCGTACCGGGCCTGGGGGACGTGCCGGGCCTGGGCGACCCCGGCCGCGACGACGGCATGGTTGGCGCCGGGCGGGGTCGCGCCCCATATGAAGGGGATCGCGCTCCGGCGCGGCGTTCCGCGCCACGGTATCGGAGCGACTGACCCTCGTCGTTTCCTCGCGCGATCCTCGATCTCCCGCGCCGACGGCCTCTTCGCCCCAAGGGACCGCTCCCTCACGATGACCCGCCGTTCCCTCCCCCCGCAGGCCCGCTCGCGCGGCGTCACGGCGGTGCTCGGGCCGACCAATACCGGCAAGACGCATCTGGCCATCGAGCGGATGCTGGCGCATCAGACCGGCATGATCGGCCTGCCGCTGCGGCTGCTGGCGCGGGAGGTGTACCTGCGCGTCGTGGCTCGGGTGGGGGTCGACAAGGTCGCCCTCGTCACCGGCGAGGAGAAGATCAAGCCGGACCGGCCGCGCTACTGGATCTGCACCATCGAGGCGATGCCGCGCGACCTCGACCTCGCCTTCGTCGCCATCGACGAGATCCAGCTCGCCGCCGACATGGACCGCGGCCACGTCTTCACCGACCGCCTGCTGCACCAGCGCGGCCGCGACGAGACCCTGCTGATCGGCTCGTCCACCATGCTGCCGCTGGTGCAGTCGCTGATCCCCGGCATCGAGACCACGACCCGGCCGCGCCTGTCGAAACTCACCTTCGCGGGCGACAAGAAGCTCTCGCGCCTGCCACGACGCACCGCCATCGTCGCCTTCTCGGCCGAGGAGGTCTACGCCATCGCCGAGCTGATCCGGCGCCAGCGCGGCGGGGCGGCGGTGGTGCTCGGCGCCCTGTCGCCGCGCACCCGCAACAGCCAGGTGGAGCTCTACCAGTCCGGCGACGTGGACTACCTCGTGGCCACCGACGCGGTCGGCATGGGCCTCAACCTCGATGTCGACCACGTCGCCTTCGCCGCCAATTGGAAGTACGACGGCACCCGCTTCCGCAAGCTGACGCCCCCCGAGATGGGCCAGATCGCCGGACGGGCCGGGCGCCACCTGTCGGACGGCACCTTCGGGTCCACCGGCCGCTGCCCGGGTTTCGAGCCCGAGATGGTCGAGGCCCTGGAGAGCCACAGCTTCGAGCCCCTGCGCGTCCTGCAATGGCGCAACCCGGACCTCGCCTTCGATTCTCTCAAGGCCCTGCAGGAAAGCCTCGACGAGCATCCGCACGAAAAGGGCCTGACCCGCGCGCCCATGGGCGAGGACCAGTCGGCCCTGGAAATCCTGATGCGCGAGGACGACATCCGCGACCTAGCGCAGGGACGGGCGGCGGTGCAGCGGCTGTGGGACACCTGCGGCGTGCCCGACTACCGCAAGGTCCATCCCCAGACCCACGCCGACCTCGTGGCCCAGCTCTACCGCTTCCTCATGCGGGGGATGGCCGGGCGCATCCCTGACGACTGGTTCGCCAAGCACGTCGCCATGATCGACCGCATCGACGGCGACATCGACGCGCTGTCCCAGCGGATCGCGCAGGGGAGGACCTGGACCTTCGTCGCGAATCGCCCCGACTGGCTTCGCGATCCCCTGCATTGGCAGGGCGAGACGCGTCGGGTAGAGGACAGGCTGTCCGATGCCCTGCACGAGCGCCTTGCGAGCCGTTTCGTCGACAGGCGCACCAGCGTCCTGATGCGGCGCCTCAGAGAGAAGACGATGTTGGAAGCTGAGATCACCGCCGGCGGCGATGTCACCGTCGAGGGGCAGCATGTCGGCCACCTGCATGGCTTCCAGTTCGTGCCCGATCCGGGCGCGGAGGGCCATGAGGCCAAGACCTTGCGCAGTGCCGCCGAGAAGGCCCTGGCCGGCGAGATCGAGGCGCGGGCCGAGCGGTTCTCGGCGGCGGCCGATTCCGTCGTCGTGCTGTCGCACGACGGCGTGATCCGCTGGACCGGCGACCCCGTCGCCAAGCTGACGCCCGGCGACAAGCTGTTCGAGCCGCACATCCGCCTCCTGGCCGACGAGCAGCTCACCGGTCCCGCCCGCGACAAGGTCGAGGCGCGGCTCACCGCCTGGCTCAAGGCGCATGTCGTGCGCCTGCTCGGGCCGCTGATGGAGATCGAGACCGCGGCCGACCTCGTCGGCCTGTCCAAGGGCATCGGCTACCAGGTGGTCGAGGCGCTCGGCGTCCTCGAGCGGTCGAAGGTGATGCACGAGATGCGCAGCCTCGACCAGGACGGCCGCGGCGCCCTGCGCCGTCATGGCGTCCGGTTCGGCGCCTACCACATCTTCCTGCCGGCCCTCCTCAAGCCGGCGCCGCGCACCCTCGCGGCCCAGCTCTGGGCCCTCAAGAACGGCGGCCTCGACCAGCGCGGCCTCGACGAGATCGCGCATCTGGCCGGCTCCGGCCGCACCTCGATCAAGGTCGACCCCGAGATCGCCAAGGGGCTCTACCGCGCCGCCGGCTTCCGGGTGTGCGGCGAACGGGCCGTGCGCGTCGACATCCTCGAGCGCTTGGCCGACCTGATCCGCCCGGCCATCGCCTACCGGCCCGGCACCACGGCGGGCGACGCGCCGGCGGGAGCGGCCGACGAGGATACCTTCGTGCCGACGGTGGGCATGACCTCCCTGGTCGGCTGCTCGGGCGAGGATTTCGCGTCGATCCTGAAGTCGCTGGGCTACGCGCCCGAAACCCGACCGGGTACGGCGATCACCGTGCCGCTGATCCCGGCGGCGGCCACCAAGCCGATCTCGCCGGCCGCCGCGGCCGAAGCCGGCGACGAGCCCCGCGATGGCGATATCGCTGCGGCGGCACAGGACGCCGAGAGCGCCCCCGAGCCGACCGCACCCGACGCGGAAGCGGGCGCGACCGTCGAGGAGATGCCGGTGGAGCCGGATGCGGTCGCCGCGCCCGAAGCGATCGCCGAGGCCGAAGAAACCTTCGCGCCTGAAGTAACCACCGCGCCAGAAGAGATCGCCGAGGCCGGCTCGCAGGTCGTTCCGGGCTCGACTCCCGATTCCGTCCTGCCCGACGAGACGCCGGCCGCGGTCGAAGAGGCCGTCGCCGAGACAAGCGCCGAAGTCGCATCGGACGATGCGGCGGCCGAGCAGGAGACGCCCGAGCCGGTAGCCGATGCGGCTGCGATTGCCGGCGATGTCGACGTGGTCGCCGGGGATGCCTCGTCGGAATCGGTCGAGGCTCCCGCCGAAGCGGAAGAGCCCGCTGCGGAAGGCGTGGTGACCGAGGTCTGGCGTCTCCAGCGCCAGCAGCGCAATCCCAACCCGCGCCAGAACCGGCCCCGTGGCGGACGCGATGCGCCGGCCTCGGCCGGTCGCGGCCCAGGGGCTGGCCGTCAGGACGACCGCGGCCAGCAGGATCGCCGCCCCGGCGCGGCCGGCGCTCCCGACAACCGGCGCAACCGCTCGGGCGAGGCACCCCGCCCCGGCGCGGAAGGCCGCGAAGCCCGGCCCGAGGGCGGCCGGCCGCAGCGCCGCGAGCGTTTCGAGCCGGGCCGCACCCGCCCCGAGCGCCGCGACGAGCCGCGAAACGCACCCCCGCGCGAGGACCAGCGGCCGGCCCGGCGCGAGCGGGCCCCGGACCCGGATTCGCCCTTCGCCAAGCTCGCCGCCCTCAAGGCGCAGCTTGAGGCGGGAGACGGCGGCAAGCGTTAGGGCGATCGCGGCGGGCGATGAAGGCCGACCGGCAGCGGCTCGACAAGTGGCTCTGGTTCGCGCGGTTCGCCAAGTCCCGCGCCTTGGCCGCACGCCTCGTCACCGACGGCTTCGTCCGGGTCAACGGCGTACGGGCGCAGAGCACGTCGCGGGCCGTGGCTTGTGGCGACGTCCTCACCGTGGCGGCCGCCCATGCCACCGCGACGGTCAGGATCCGCGATCTCGGGGACCGGCGCGGGCCGGCCCCGGAGGCGCGCCTCCTCTACGACGACCTGTCCGCAGGCGCCTCCGATCCGGCGACCAACGCGTGATGTGGGAGTACCGAGGGAGCGTACGGACCGGGACCTGCGCCGACCCGGCGCTTGTCACGTCGTTTGGCAGCGTCTAGAGCCCTGGCTGCCGAAGGAAAGCCGAAAACGGGCATCCCTCGGCCGAACCCGTTAACCGTCATGCAAGATCGCTGACGCACCATCCCGTGACCAAGTCCGAGGCGACTTGAGGGCTCCGGGCCACCGGATCGAGGACTGAAGGCTCAATGACCTACGTCGTCACCGAGAACTGCATCAAGTGCAAGTACATGGACTGCGTCGAGGTCTGTCCGGTCGATTGCTTCTATGAAGGCGAGAACATGCTCGTCATTCATCCGGACGAATGCATCGATTGCGGCGTCTGCGAGCCGGAATGTCCCGCCGAGGCGATCAAGCCCGACACGGAACCGAGCCTTGAGAGTTGGCTGAAGGTCAACGCCGACTACGCCAAGAGCTGGCCCAACATCACCCAGAAGAAGGACGCTCCGGGCGACGCCAAGGAGTGGGACGGCATCGCCGGCAAGTTCGACGCGCATTTCTCCGCCAATCCCGGCACGGGCGATTGAGGCAACCCTCGCGCTCGCCCTGTTGGCGACCGCGATGACGATCCGTCGACCGCGCTGCCGGCCCTCGCGCGCTCGCGGATGGCGGCCGGTGATGCTGCGGGTGCGTGCAGGACCGAAGCGCGAAATCCTGCCCGTTTCCCACCGCCCCGCCTGAACACGCTCCGGCAATCCTTTGATTTGCCATGCCGTTTGTGGTACACGGTGTGCCTGCCGTCGTTCGCGCCTGACGTGCTTTCTCCGACCGCTCCTGGTGGCTTCCAACGTCGTGTTGGGAAACGGATATCGCATGCGATCGACTGTGAGGATCGCCCCGGCGCCTCTCACGGTCCTTCATTCGTGAAGTCCGATCGACGGCAAGCCCAGGGAAACCCGGTGGCCTCCTGCGAGACTCGCAGAGGGCCGGCGGGTAGGGGCTCAGACCGGGTGACCCACCCCGGGCGACACGTTGCAGCGCGGGTTTTTCATACCGCGTGATGTTCTGGAGGCGCTTCTCGCATGACCACAGCTAAGAAGACGACGGCTGGCCGCCAAGGCTTCAAGACGGGAGAAGCGGTGGTTTATCCGGCTCACGGTGTCGGTCGCATCACGGCGATCGAGGAGCAGGAGATCGCCGGATACAAGCTCGAGCTGTTCGTGGTCTCCTTCGAGAAGGACAAGATGGTCCTGCGCGTCCCCACCGCCAAGGCCAACAGCGTCGGCATGCGCAAGCTGGCCGAGCCGGAACTGGTGAAGAAGGCCCTCGACGTGCTGACGGGCCGCGCCCGGATCAAGCGGACGATGTGGTCGCGCCGCGCCCAGGAGTACGAGGCCAAGATCAATTCCGGCGATCTCCTGTCGGTGACCGAGGTCGTGCGCGACCTGTTCCGGTCCGAGGCTCAGCCCGAGCAATCCTACAGCGAGAGGCAGCTCTACGAGGCGGCCCTCGACCGGATCGTGCGGGAGATTTCGGCCGTGAACCGGGTCACCGAGACCGAGGCCCTCAAGCTGATCGAGCAAAGCCTGGCGAAATCACCCCGTCGCGCCAAGGGTGAGGCCGAGCCCGAGGAAGACGTCCAGGAAGAAGCCGCCTGAGGGTCCCCCCGGCGAGCACCGGGTGAACGACGGGTCTGGAAATCCCGGCATCCCCCCGTCGTCCGACGGTTCGAATTCGACACAGCCCGGTGCGCGAGCATCGGGCTTTTTTCATCGCACGGTCCCGCGTCATCATGCCCCGTCGGCGAGACGCCCGGAACCATGGCTCCCGCCCTAGGTTGTCGCAGGCCTGACAAAGGTCTGAAGGTCGTCGTCTGTTCGCCCGGGAAACCCCGGTGGCCGCGACAGACGCGCTCGATGCAGGAAACGCGGAGGCGGGCATGGCGGATATCGCTGGGATACGTCGGCAGTTCATTCGTACCGCGATGGAGGCCCCCTTCCTCGCCCGCGACGAGGAACGCGGCCTCGCCGTCGCGTGGAAGGACAGCCGCAACGAACAGGCCCTGCACCGCCTCATCTCCGCCCACATGCGGCTCGTCATCGCCATCGCCGGCCGCTTCCGCCACTACGGATTGCCGATGGCCGACCTCGTCCAGGAAGGTCATGTTGGGTTGATGGAGGCCGCCGCCCGGTTCGAGCCGGAGCGCGAGGTACGGTTCTCCACCTATGCCACATGGTGGATCCGTGCATCGATCCAGGATTACATCCTGCGCAACTGGTCGATCGTCCGCGGCGGCACGAGTTCGGCGCAGAAGGCCCTGTTCTTCAACCTGCGACGCCTGCGTGCCCGTCTCATGCAGTCCACCGAGGAGCATGTGGGCGACGAGATCCACCGGCGCATCGCCACCGCCATCGGCGTGTCCCGCGAGGACGTGGCCCTGATGGACGCGAGGCTGTCCGGTCCTGACATGTCGTTGAACGCCCCCATCGGCGACGAGGGTGAGACCTCCTCCGAACGGATGGACTTCCTCGTCGACGGGGCCGACTTGCCCGACCAGACCGTCTCCGAATCCGTCGACGGCGAACGGCGCCTGACGTGGCTGAACGAAGCCCTCGCCGTCCTGTCGGAGCGCGAACTGCGCATCCTTCGGGAGCGCCGGCTCGCGGAAGACCAGGCGACGCTCGAGGCCCTGGGCCAGCGCCTCGGCATCTCCAAGGAGCGGGTTCGGCAGATCGAGAACCGCGCGTTGGAGAAGCTGCGCCGCGCTCTAGCGGAGCGTTTTCCGCAGACGGGCGGCAACGTCTACGGCTGACGTCGGGCAGCGCTCTACACCGGAACGCCGCGTTGCAATTTTATGACAGCGCCGTCCGCGTTTCATGAAAATCGAATTTAGCGGACGCCGTGGGGTGTACGCCTGCGACGGACCCGTGAAACCTGGGGGCCCTTCGACGCGGGTTCGCCATGACCGATCACTCCCCTTCCTGGACGCCGATCCTCTTGATCGTCGGCACCGTCCTGGCCCCCATGGTCGTCGCCGTGTCGGTCCCTTGCGACATGGGGTGGCCGGCTTTCTGCGGCTTGGTTTACGGCGTCGTGGCAGCATCCGAATGCGCGTATCTGGCGTGGCTCTTCCTCGGACGGTCGTCGTCGGCGCAAGCGGCTTGGCGGCAATCGGATTGGCACACGCACACTTGATGCGACGGCGACCGGACCGGGCGCCCGCGCCATTCGATCGTGGCCACCGGAAGGTCGGGACCTCGGCAGGTCCGGCCTTGCCCTGAGATGCGGGTCGCGAAGACGGCGGACGACGTGGCAAGCGGCGTCTGGGTCGTCGACCTCGCCCGTGAGCACCTGGGGCCTGCGGCCGTCAACGCCATCCTGTCGCCGGACGAGATCGCGCGGGCCGACCGCTTCCTGAGGCCGGCCGACCGCCGCCGCTTCCTCGGCAGTCATCTCGCGGTGCGGCTCGTTCTCGGGCGCGCCCTGGGCATCGATCCCGCTGACCTGGACTTCGCGGCCGGGCCGAACGGAAAGCCGGAGCTGAAGCCCTGTGGACGGGACCGGCTCGACTTTAACCTGTCGCACTCCGGCGATTTTGCGCTGATCGGCGTCTCGCGCCAGGGCGCCATCGGCGTCGACGTCGAAGTCGCACGCCCGATCGCGGACACCTTGCGCGTCGCGCACGCTCATTTCGCGCCGAGCGAAATCCAGACCCTCGAAGGCTGCACATCGGAGGCCCTTCCCGGCGCCTTCTTCGCATGCTGGACGTGCAAGGAAGCCTTCGTGAAGGCCACCGGCGCCGGTCTGTCGATGCGACTCGACCGGTTCGCCGTGACGATCCCTCCCGCACCGGCACGGGTCGTCTCCATCGATGGGGATGCGACGGCGGGGCGGACCTGGAGCCTGCACCGCCTCGCACCGGCTCCCGGCCATGTCGGCGCCGTCGCCATCGCGGCGCCCGATACCGCCTGCGAGGTGCTGCATCTGGAGCCCGGTTGGGCGCGGGCGCGCTGGTGAGGCCGCGGCGACGACAGTCGGGACGACCGCAACGATCCGCTTGCGGCGACCGACCGGGGTCGCTATAGCTCCGGGCGTCGGCGGCAACGCCGGCTGTCGGAGTGTAGCGCAGTCTGGTAGCGCACCACGTTCGGGACGTGGGGGTCGTAGGTTCGAATCCTATCACTCCGACCAATTTTCCCGCATACCGTTTCCATCGTCGCCGAATGCCTTGGGCGAGCCGGACACGGTTCTGAGGCAATCGGCCGTTTGGCGGGATACGTGCTGGCGACGGTCCCGGACCCTGGAACGGCGCGGTTCGGTGAGGCGGCGCACGGCGTCGCCGGGTGGCCGTTCGACGCCGAACCCTCCCCGCCTCTGCCCCTTGCCCTTCCCGACGGTAGTCCCTGGCCTTCGGTCACGGTCATCGTCCTGGAAGGGGGCGACGCCACCGGCCTTGCGGCGACACTGGCCGCGATCCACCGCCAGACCTACCCGGCACTCGACCATCGGATCGCCGCGGCGAGCCCTTCGACATTCGAACGCTCGGTCGCGGGCCGTGATGCCGATGCGGTGATCGTGCTGCGCGCGGGCGACCTCCTCGCACCGGATGCCGTGGCGGCGATGGCGTTCGAAGCGGCCATGACGGGTGCGCAGGTGGTGACCGGCCTGCGGGTCCTTTACGACCGTGCGGTCCTCGCCATCGACGTCGTCGCCCATCCCCCCGGCCGAATCGGCGCGACCGCCCTGGCGATACAGGACGCCGCCCCACCCGGCTTCGGAGAATGGCTCCTCGACCGGCGCGCCATTGAACGAGCCGGCGGCCTCGACCTGTCCGGCACGCAGCCGATGACGGACCTCTGGCGGCGCATGGCTGCTAACGGCGCCCGCCTCGCGCGGGTCGGCAGGCCGGTGGTGCTGCAGCGGGTCGACACCGAGGCCCATGGGGCGCACCCGCCGGCCGCCGGCCTGTCGATCGTCTCGCTCACCGACATCGGCTACACGGCCGGCGCCGGCATCGCACATCGCCGCCTCGCGGAGGCGCTGGGCCTGGCGGGCCACCGCATCGCCCACGTCAGGCTAGCCGACGAATCGCCGCCGGCCGCCGCCGAATGGACGGACGCCTTTCCACGCTCGGAACAAGCGATCCTCGCGGGCGGCCACGACCTCGTCCTCGCCGGCAACCTCCACGGCACCACCCGCAGCACCCGCGTCCTCGCCCGCCTGGGGAAGCACCTGCCGGTCGTCGCCGTCCTGCACGACCTGTTTCCACTCACCGGCCGCTGCGCCTTCCCCAAGGGGTGCGCGATCATCGCGAACGGCTGCAGCGCCGCCTGCCCGTCACCGGACTATTATCCCCAGTTGGCCCCGAGCCGGATCGCGCGTGCGCATGGCGACAAGCGTGACGTGCTGGTGGAGGCCGGCGCGCCCCTGCTCCTGGCCAATTCCGCCTGGACGCGAGAGGCGGCGCGCGATCTCGCGCCGGCCTCGACACGGATCGCCCAGATCGACCTCGCCTTCCCCACGGGCGTCTTTCGCCCCGGCGACCGCGCCGACCTGCGGCGCCGGCTCGGCCTGCCGCCGGACGACGTCATCGTGATGTTCGGGGCGGTGATCGTGGATGCACCGGGCAAGGGCTTTGCCGATCTGGTGGCGATTTTCCGTCGCGTGGCGAGGCCGGGCATCCGCTTCGTGGCGGCCGGGCGGCTCGACGATCCGTCCGTGTTCGGCCTGCCCGATCTCATCAGCACCGGGCCGATCGGCGACGAGGCGGTGCTGGCCGATTGGTACCGCGCCTGCGACGTCTACCTCACCGCCAGCCAGACCGAGACCCTCGGCCAGACGCCGATCGAAGCCGGGCTGTGCGGAACGCCGACGGTCGCCTACCGCTCCTGCGGCCTCACCACCGCCGTCATCGACGGCGTCTCGGGCCTCCTCGCCCCCACCGACCCGATGGCGCTCGCGGCCCTGCTCGCGCGGCTGATCGACGATGCCGGCCTGCGCCGCGATCTCGGCGCCTGGGGCCGCATCGCGCTGGAGAACCGCAACAGCTACGCGGCGGCGGCCCTGCGCTTCGACGACGTGACCCGCCGGGAGGGTTTCGCGGCCTCGAGCGCCCTCGGCGGCCGCGTCCGGCTGTCGCCTGATCTCCTGGGGTATTACGCCTTCGCCGCGCGCCGCCATCCGGGGGAGACGGGAACGGTGCCCGCCGACAGGGGTGCTGCCACGCGATACCTGCGCCGGGCCAAGCACGCCGTATTGGGGCGGGGAATGCCGCCGTGGCTCCGGCGCTTCCTCCACCTGGCCAGCCTCGCCCGGCGCCGCCTGAACGGGACGTCCCGATGACCAGCGCATCCGATCGCAGGCGGATCTATGTCGACCAGACCCACCTGCGCGGCCACGTCACCGGCATCGAGCGGGTGGCGATGGAGCTCGTGTCCTCGCAGACCCTGGCGCCGCACGAGGTGCGCGAGATCAGGAGCAGCGGGCTCGCCAGCCTCGTCGCCTGGCAGCAGGTCGGGCTGCCGGCCCTGGGCCTCGCCGACCGGTCGGCGCTCTTCGTCTTCCCCGGCTTCCCGCCCGGCCCCCTCAGCGTGCTCCTCGGCGAACGGTGCATCACCTACGTCTACGACACCTTTCTCATCACGCGGCCGCAGGAATTGAACTGGAAGAGCCGCGTCTACATGGCGCCGAGCTTCCGCTTCGCGGCGCGCTTCGGGCAGCGGTTCCTCGTCATCTCGCGTACCACCGGCGCCGCCCTGCGCGCCTTCTGCCGGGACGATGCCCTGGTCGCCCTGCTGCGGCCGCCGGTGCGCGATGTCTTCGGCCTCGCCGACATGAGCGGCCCGGCGGTCCATCGGCCCGGTGATCCCCTGCGCCTGCTGGCGGTGGGAACCATCGAACCACGCAAGGACTACCCGGCGGCCATCGCCATCGTCGCCGCCCTCAACGCCGCCGGCATGCCGGCCGAGCTTCACGTCGTCGGCCGGACCGGTTGGGGGCAGCATGCCTTCCTCGCCGATCCGCCTCCCTTCCTCACCCTGCACGGCTATCTCGACGATGCCGGGTTGAAGGCGCTGGCCGGGCGCTGCCACCTCCTGATCTCGACGTCACGCGCCGAAGGTCTCGGCCTGCCGCTGCTCGAACTCCAGCATGGCGGCATGCCGGTGGTGGCGCCCGAGGGCGAGGTCTTCGCCGAGGTGCTGGGTTCCTCCGGCCTCTTCATCGCTCCGGACGATCCGGGCAAGGCGGCCGCGACCCTGATCGAGGCGGTCCGGACAGGGCGGCTCGGCGAGCTGGCGGCCCGCGCCAGACCCAACGTCGCCCGCTGGAACGCCCTAGCCGGCGCCGACGCCGAACGCTTCCGGGCCTTCCTGGTTCGCGGCGTCGAGGCCTACGCGGACGATCCGGAGGCGGTGGTCGGGCCCTGATCGTGAAAAGGCCGCAGCCGCATCCCGCGACGGCCCTGCGGCGGGTCCGCCGCCGGTCATGCACCGGGGATCGCGATCTCGGTAGACGCACGCGTTGACCGGCCGGCGATTGTCGCCGCTCCTGTCCGACGGGGCGAGAGCGGAAGGCCGGCACGAAAACCATGGCACGCCCGATGCGAATTTTCGTGTGCAACTGGCGTCGGCAGGGCCGATCGTGCCGAAACGGCACGATCCTGCGTCTTGTGGAGAGTGGCGGCGTAGCGTTCGGGGACCACGGCAGATGTTCGATTTCGGAAACGACGTCAGGGGCGAACCGGTGACCATGGCGGCGCCGGCCGAGCCCGGCCTCGACGGCCGGGCGATCCTGCGGCGCCTGCGCCAGGGTTTCGGCTTCATCGTGCTGACGGCCTTGTTCATGGTCGCCGTGGCGGTGGCCGCCCTGACGATGCTGGCGCCCCGCTACGCCTCCGGCATCCAGATCCTGGTGGACCCCGCGGACCTGCGGGTGCTCGACAACGACATCAGCAACCGCACGCCACAGGCCGACAGCGGCGTCTCGCTCGCCGAGAGTCAGGTGCGGGTGATCCAGTCGGACAACGTCCTGCTGCGCGTCGTGCGCAAGCTCGACCTGGCCTCCGACGACGAGTTCCTACGGCCGCCCTCCACCAGCCCGCTGGTCAACAGCGTCAAGCAGGTGCTCGGCATGGAGCCGCCGCCGGGCGGCAGCGATCCGGTCAACATCGCCCTCGATTCCCTTCGGCTGAAGACCACCGTGCGCCGGCCCGAACGGACCTTCGTCATCGACGTCATCGTCGAGACGCAGGAGCCCGAAAAGTCTGCCCGGATCGCCAACGCCATGGGCGACGCCTTCTTCGCGGAGGAAGCCGCCGCGCGCACCGACATCGCCCGGCGCGCCTCGGAATCGCTCACCGGCCGGCTCGCCGCCCTGCGCCAGGCGGTGGAGGAGGCCGAGCGCAAGGTCGTGCGCTATCGCCAGGACAACAAGCTCGTCAGCACCAGCGGCCGGCTGCTGAGCGACCAGCAGCTCGGCGACCTCAACCAGCAGCTCGTCACCGCCTCGATCCGCACCGCCGAGGCCCGCGAGCGCCTTGACCAGGCCAAGCGGATGCGGGCTGGCGAGGCCGGGACCGCCCTGCCCGAGATGCTGCAATCCACCGAAATGCAGAACCTGCGCCAGCAATACGCGACGCTCTCGCGCACCACCGCCGAGCTCGCGACCCGACTCGGCGAGCGCCACCCGGCCATGGCCGAGCAATACGCCCAGCAGCGCGACCTCCAGCGCCTGATCCAGCGCGAGAAGGAACGGATCATCGACACGTCCAAGAAGGACTACGACCGCTCCGCGGCGAGCGAGGCCGCCATCCGCAAGAGCCTGGAGGGCGCCAAGGCCGAGACCGCCGCCAACGACCGCGCCAACGTGGGCCTGCGCGAACTGGAGCGTGAGCTCGACGCGCGCAAGGCGGTCTACGAAACCTTCCTGCGGCGCTCGCGCGAGACCAACGAACAGGAGCGGCTCAACAACGCGAACGTGCGCATCATCTCGTCGGCGACGCCGGCGCGGGTGCGCAGCTGGCCGCCCTCCCCCAAGGTGGTCCTGCCCCTCGCCCTCGGGGTCGGCGTGTTGCTCGGCGCCCTCATCGCGCTGTTCCTGGGCGCGGGTCGCGACCGCAAGCGCCGGGAACCGGACGTGGTGATCCCGGGCCGTAGCTTTCGCGCCGTCGACGCCTGACCCGTGGCCGGGGCGACGCGCCGCAGTGGCCCGATGTTCGCAACGGGCATTCCGTATTCCCGGCGGCGTCGATGGTGTTGGGGCCCTGGATGGAAGTCGGTATGGCTGGGCGCGCGCCCCGCAACGTCGACGGCGGATGCGTGCGGCGCGGTAGGATCGAATGAATGGGCCTGAAACTGTTCGGTCTCGACTTCACGAAGGGGAGCGCGCGGGAGGTGCTCGCCGCCGCCGCGGCTGCCGACCACGGCCGGCCGCGCCTCGTCGTGACCGCCAACATGGACCACATCATCAGCTTGTCCGAGAACGCCGCCTTCCGCCGCGCCTATGACGGCGCCGCGGCGCGGACCCTCGACGGGATGCCGCTCGTTTGGCTGGCGCTCCTGCGGGGGCAGCGAGACGCCCGCCGCGTCACCGGCCACGACATCCTCGCCGAGGCCCTGGGCGAACCCTGGACGCCGCAGCGCCGGGTCTTCGTCGTCTGTGCCAGCGAGCGGGTGGCCGACGCCGCCAGGGCCAGGATCCTGAGGGATGGCGGCACGCCGGACGCCGTGGCCGTGGCGGTCCCGCCGACCGGCTTCGAGCGGGACGCCGTCTACGGAGCCGATCTCGCCCAGCGCGTGAAGGCCCATGGCACCACGCTCCTCGTGATGGCGGTGGGCGCGCCGCGTTCCGAGATCTGGGTCGACCAGCACGGGACGGCGCTCGGGGCTCCCCTGGTCGTCGCGGTGGGCGACGCCTTGAGCGTCGCGGCGGGGCTGCAGACCCGGGCGCCGGTCTTCATGCAGCGCAACGGGCTCGAATGGCTGTACCGGTTCGCCCACGATCCCCGGCGCCTGTTCCACCGGTACTTCGTCCGCTCCTGGCGTTTCCTGGCGCTGATCGGAACGGAGTTCTCCGACGGACGAAGCGATCCTCCGGGACCGATGCGACCCAAGGCGGACCGCGTCTCCTCGAACCTGTGATCGCGGCCCGCGTCAGGCGGCGAACAGGTCGGGATGGCGTACCCGCAGGGTCAGGACCAGCATCAGGGTCTTGAGGTCGGTGAGTTCGCCCCGGTCGCTCATCGCCGCCAGGGTCGACAGGGCGATCTCGTGGACGGTGATCGTCTCCTGCTCCTCGGAGAGGCCGCCGCCCTCCCCGTGCCGGTCGGCGGCACCGTAGGGAGCGAGGTAGAAGTCCATCTGTTCGGTGGAGATCCCCGGCATGCTCCAGCCGCAGGTGACGTGCTCGAGGTCGCGCAGCGTGACGCCGACCTCCTCGCTCGCCTCCCGCCGCGCGCCCTCCTCCGGGTCGGGCTCGTCGAGGAGACCGGCGGGCACCTCGAGGAGGGAGGGAATTCCGGCGGCGAAGAAGGCGGCCGGCCTGAACTGTTCCGCGAGCAGGGCGACCCGGCGCACCGGATCGTAGGGCAGCACGGCGACGGCACGACCGTGGTCTTCGATCTCGCGCTTGATCCGGCTTCCGTCCTCGAGGGTGATCTCGGCCACGAGGAACCGGCTCCAGCCATCGTGCAGAATACGGGTGCCGCGGATCACCGGTGCCATGCTGTCCTTTCCCGGCCGGACGACCGTCGCCCGCGGCGACGCTCCCGGCTCCAAAGGCCGGGTACCAGACGAGATGGAGCACGATTGAGGCAGGCGTACCGGTTCGGTGCACCGGCGTAGGGCGAACGGCCGTCACTCGGGCGCGAAAACCCGCGTTCCCCGGCGGATCGTGAAGCGGATGGCCTCGCCGTGCCGGCCCTGACCTTCGAGGACGTCACCCTCCTCCCGCACGAGGTGGGGAATATCGATCGCCGCCAGCGGATCGGTGCAGACGACGGCGAGGGTTCGTCCGGGGGACAGCCGGCGCAGGGCACGGCGGGTCTGGAGCACCGGCAGCGGGCACTTCAGGCCGGTGAGATCGAGTTCGACGAGATCGTCCGACATTGTCACCCGAACACTGGTCATCTCATGAAAAAGCCCCGCCGGGCGGTCGCGCCGGCGGGGCTTGTCTCGAGGGTCGGTCGTTACGGTCAGTAGCCGTAGCCGTAGGCCGGGTAGCCGTAGACCGGACGGGCGTAGCCGTAGCCGTAGACCGGGCGGGCATAGCCGTAACCACCGCCGTAGCCGTAGCCGCCACCGTAACCACCGCCGTAGCCGTAACCGCGGTCGTAGTAGCCGTAACGGGGAGCGGCGCTGGCGGCGAGGGCGCCACCGATGATGCCGAGGGCGGCACCGGCCGCCAGGGCACCGCCGACGCCGACACCGCGACGGCCGTACCCGCGACCGTAGCCACCGCCGTAGTAGCCGCCGCCGCGATAGCGGACCTCCTCCACATGGGCCGGCTGACCGGCGATCTGGTTGGCGTTCACTGCGGCCAACGGCGCGGCCTGCGACGGGGTGAAGGACCCGGCGGTCATGGCGACGGCGGTCGTTCCGGCGAGGGCGAGAGACATGATGCGCGACATGCGGAAAATCTCCATCTCTTGAAGTATGCTGTTTCTGCAACAGGCAAGATGAACCATAGCCGAACGGATGAGTTCCATGCGTGCGTGTGGACACGCCGTCATCGGATGCGCGCGGCTTGCCCGAGAAACGCGCGCGGCTCGCCCGAGAAATGCGCGCGGCTTGCCCGGGAGGCCCCGGGCAGGCGGCGCTCAGAACGTGCAGGTTCGGAAGGCGGGTTCGACGGACCGCTGCCATTCGCCCTCGAAGAGGGCCAGGCGCTCTTCGGCGAGGGATCGCCCGGCTGCGACGATCTCCTCCAGGGGGCGCAGATAGACGCACTCGTCGCGGCCGGTACCGTCGCGGCGACCGCGCGCCGACAGCCCGCGCCGTGCGATGGCCAGCGCTTCGGCGGCGACCGCACCGACGCTGCGGCCGCCCACGGTGGCCGCGAGCCCGAGGCGCGGCACGGTGGCGCGCAGGGAATCGCGCTCCGCCGACGTCCACTCCCGCACCAGCTCCCATGCGTCGGCGAGGGCGTCGGCGTCGTAGAGCAGACCGGCCCAGAAGGCCGCCTGCGCGGCGATCATCGCCGGACCGCCGACGTCCGCCCCGCGCATCTCGATGAAGCGCTTCAGCCGCACCTCCGGGAAGGCCGTGGAGGCGTGGTTGGCCCAGTCCGATACCGTGGCGTATTCGCCCGGAAGGGTGGCGAGCCGCCCCGCCATCAGGTCGCGGAAGGAGGCGCCCGAGACGTCGTGATAGGTCTCGCCGCGCTTGACGAAATACATCGGCATGTCGAGCAACCACTCGACGTAGGCGTCGTAACCGAAGCCCGCCTCGAAGGCGCGCGGCAGCATGCCGGTGCGGTCGCCATCGGTATGGCGCCAGATCTCGGAGCGGCGGGAGAGGAAACCGTTGGGCCGCCCGTCGGCGAACGGTGAATTGGCAAACAGCGCCGTCGCCACTGGCTGCAGGGCGAGGGCTACCCGCATCTTGGTGGCCATGTCGGCCTCGGACGAGAAATCGAGGTTCACCTGCACGGTGGCGGTGCGCAGCATCATGTCGAGGCCGAGCGTGCCGACCTTGGGCATGTAGGCGGCCATGATGCGGTAGCGGCTCTTGGGCATCACCGGCGTCTCGGCCCGCGTCCACTTCGGGCTCATGCCGAGGTCGAGGAAGCCGATTCCCATGGGCTCGGCCACCGCGGCCACGGCGTCGAGATGGGCGCCGAGTTCGGCCATGGTGCCGTGAACGTCGGGCAGCGGTGCGCCCGACAGCTCGAACTGGCCGCCGGGCTCCAGCGAGATCGCGCCGCCCTCCGCGCCGGCCAGGCCGATGAGATGGCCGGCATCCTCGATCGCCTCCCAGCCCGTGCGACGGGCGACGCCCTCGAGGAGGGCGCGGATGCCGCGTGTCCCCTCGTAGGGCACCGGGCGGTTGTGGGCGCGGTAGAAGGGGATCTTCTCGTGTTCGGTGCCGATGGCGAACTGCGAACGCGGCTTCTCGCCGGCCGCAAACCACGCGACGAGTTCGTCACGCGTGGTGAGCGGCGTGGTGTCGGACGTATCGCGCGCCATGCGCTGCCTCACGAAAAAAGTACGGCGGAAAAAAGAGGACGGACCGTCCCCTTGCAGGAAGGCGCGCCGGATCGGGGCGGAACCGCCACGGCCGATGTGGGCTCCTTAGTCCAGCGGGCAAGGGCGGACAACGCGCCGTGGCATCAGCGTGTGTCGCCGAGCACCGACTGCACCAGCGCGAGTGCCACCACGGCGGCGGTATCGGCCCGCAGGATACGCGGCCCCAGTGACAGGGCCACGGTGTTGGGCCGCGCCGAGACGAGGTCGCGCTCCTCCCGCGAGAAGCCGCCCTCGGGGCCGATCAGCACCGCCAGCGGCGGCGGCGCGGCGGGATCGGCCGCCGCCCTCAGGGCGGCGATGGGATCGGCGACCGGCGCGTCCTCGTCGCAGAACACCAGGAGCCGGTCCGGGGCGAGGTCGGCGAGGGCCGCGGGCAGGCGCACCGCCGGCGGCAGGTCGGGAATGGCGAGGATGCCGCATTGCTCGGCGGCCTCGATGGCGTTGGCGCGCAGGCGGTCGGCGTTGATGGTCTCGCCCTGGGTATGGCGGGTGAAGACCGGGCGGATGGTGCCGGCCCCCATCTCCACGGCCTTCTGGGCGAGGTAGTCGAGCCTCGCCGTCTTGAGGGGCGCGAACAGGTAATGCAGGTCCGCGGCCGCCGGCTGCGGCCGCAACCGCTCGCGCAGGTGCAGGTCGGCGCTCTTGCGGCCGGTCTGTGCGATCTCGGCGCGCCACTCGCCGTCGCGGCCGTTGAACACCAGCACCGGGTCCGTCGGCACCCGGCGCATGACGGTGAGGAGATAGTTCGCCTGCGCCCTGTCCAGGGGCAGAACCGCATCCGCCGACAGCGGCCGGTCGATGTAGAGGCGGGGCGCGGTGAAGTCGTAGGCGGCCATGGCGCGCTTGGTCGCGCGGTTGCCCGAGCGCTGTCAACGGCCGTGCGGCGCGGCGCAGGACGCGGCATTGCATAAATACAACACCAACCGGTTTTCGCGTCTTTGCCCACACGTCGGACGCTGCGATCGTTTGCGGCTCGAAAGACGCCACATTCCTATGCGGAAACGGCTGCCGATCGAGGTCGTCGCAGCGGACGAGCCGCCCGCGACCCATGGTGTCGCGACGGCGAGGTCGCTCGGGCTCGGGCATGTCGCCCTCGAGCCGGGCGAGGAGAGGGAGGTCTTGAAATGTCTTTCATGCGTATCGCCGTGGCGATGACGGCACTGCTCGGCGGTCTCGCGGCCGCCGGTCCCGCCCTGGCCCAGAGCGCCGAGTGCGGCGAGATCCAGAAGACGCTGCAGGCCCGCAAGGACCTCGTGGCCAAGGCCAACGTGGCCTCGTCGGCCAAGGTGAAGATGACGCCGCAGGCCGCCTGCGCCCTGTTCGGCAAGCTCCAGTCCAACGGCACCGAGGGCCTGAAGTGGATCTCCGCCAACAAGGAGTGGTGCTCGATCCCCGATTCGTTCGCCGAGGGCTTCAAGGCCGACCACACCAAGGTCGTCGGCATCCGCACCAAGGTGTGCAACGTCGCCGCCCAGGCCACCAAGATGGAGGCCCAGGCCCGCGCCCAGGCCCAGAACGGCGGCGGCGGTGGCGGCCTGCTCGGCGGCCCCGGCCTCACCGGCAGCCTCAAGATGCCGCAGGGCGCCCTCTGAGCCTGCCGGCGTGACAGCCCCGCCGGTCGTCGAAGACCGCGTCGCCGATGCGGTGAGCGGGCATTGGGTCGATCGCCGGGCACCACGCCCGGCGCGGCCCTACCTGCGCCTGGCGCGGATCGACCGGCCGATCGGCTGGTGGCTGCTGCTGCTGCCGTGCTGGTGGTCCTCGGCGCTCGCGGCGATCGCAGCGGGGCGTGCCCTGCCCGATCCCTGGCACCTTGTCCTGTTCCTCGTGGGTGCCATCGCCATGCGCGGGGCCGGATCCACCTACAACGACATCGCCGACCGCGACCTCGACGCGCAGGTTGCGCGCACCCGCAACCGCCCTCTCCCCTCCGGGCAGGTCCGGGCGCGACAGGCCGCCGTCTTCCTGGTGGTGCAGGCCCTCGTCGGCCTCGCCGTGCTGGTGCAGTTCAACGCCGTCGCCATCGCGGTGGGCGTGGCCTCGCTGGTCCCGGTGGCGATCTATCCGTTCATGAAGCGCGTCATGCCGATGCCGCAGCTCGTCCTCGGGCTGGCGTTCTCCTGGGGCGCGCTGATGGGCTGGGTCGCCCTGTTCGGTGGGCTCCAGGCCCCCGCGCTCCTGCTCTACGGCGGCACCGTCGCCTGGGTGATCGGCTACGACACGATCTACGCCCTGCAGGACATCGAGGACGACGAGATCGCCGGCATCCGGTCTTCGGCGCGGTTCTTCGGCGAGCGGGTCAGGCTGGCCGTGGGCCTGTGCTACGGCGCGGCTGCGGCCCTCGTCTTCGCCGCCGGCTGGCAGGCGGGCATGGGCATGGTCGGGGCGCTGGGCGTCGGCCTGTTCGCCGCCCATCTCGGATGGCAGGTCCGGCGTCTGCGCGCACGCGACGGGCACGGAGCCCTGGGCCTCTTCCGATCCAACCGCGATGCCGGCCTGATCCTGTTTGCCGGCCTCGCCGCCGATGCGGCCTGGCAGGGTCTTCTCTAACCTTCACCCGACCTCAAGACAGCGCGCCGCCGACGATCTCCGATTCGCCGCGGTGGATGAGCGGGCGCACGGGAAGCTGGCCGGTCTTGCGCCGCACGAGGAAGCGGGGGCGCCGGTTGGTGAGGAACCCGTGGCGGCGACGCGCCTTGGTGGCCCCGAGGGCGACCGGGCCGATCTGGCGCGACACCGTGGCGAGTTCGCCGTCCTCGCGGACGATCATCCGCGGCAGGCCCGATTTCGCCGACACGTCGCGCCACAGCGCCACCACGTCGTCCTCGTCGAACGGGCCGAGGCGGCTGAGAGTGGCGCCGGCGGCATCGACGATCAGCAGGGCGAAGCGATCCTCGCCGCAGGTCTCGGCATCGCCCGCGGCGAAGCTGAGGGCGATGCCGGCGGGCGTGGCGCCACCGCAGATCCGCCCGAACATCGGCAGCCGCGAGACCACCGCATCGTGGGCGAGCGGCGCCACATCGTCCTGGACGATTCCGGCCTGGGCGCCGGCGGAGATGGTTGCGAAAGTCTTCATCGCGAGTATTGCCTTCTAGCTCGTGCCGGGCACAGTCGGGCTGTGCGTCATGACAAGAACATTGGCCTCGCAACTCCTCTGTCCTCCTTAAGAGCGACGGTTAAGCGATCGTGGCCGGGGTGAAAGCGGCCGGAATGCTCAACGGTTCCTTGCCTCGATCCGCGAAACGGGAAGGCACCCGCGGCGCCTGCGATCCTTGTGGCGTCCCTGGCGCCGCCCTACAACGCGACGGTAGCCGCCCCGAGTCACGTCGTGACCGGTCTTCGGCCGTTCACGAAAAGCCCTTCAGCCCCACCCCGATCAGTCCCCGGAGCCGCATGTCCGCCTCGATGTCCCCCGACGCCGCTCGGGCCTTGCTGCCGGCGCTGCGCGAGACGATCCGCGAGGCAGCCGATCTCGCCCTGCCGTTCTTCCAGGCGGGCGGCCAGACACGGGCACGGATCTGGTCGAAAGCCGGGGGATCGCCGGTGACGGAGGCCGATGTCGCCGTGGACACCTTCCTCAAGATCAGGCTGAGCGGCCTGCTGCCGGAGGCGGCCTGGCTTTCCGAGGAGACCGCCGACGATGCCGTGCGCCTCGGCAGCGATCTGGTCTGGATTGTCGATCCCATCGACGGCACCCGGGCCTTCCTGTCCGGCCATCCCGACTGGTCGATCGCCGTGGCGCTCCTGGCCGGCGGCGTACCGGTGCTGGGCTTCGTCCACGCGCCGGTACCGGACCGGTTCTACGAAGCGGTGGCGGGGGGTGGCGCCACCTGCAACGGCACTCCGATCGCGGCCTCGGCGCAGGCGGACCTCGCCGGCGCCCGGGTCACCGGACCCAAGCCGATGATCGAGCGGCTGGCACGGGGCGGGACACGGGACGGCGTGAAGCCGCCGATGGTGCAGGTCGACCGCGTGCCGTCGCTGGCGCTGCGCATCGCGCGGGTCGCGGAAGGCTCGATCGACGTCGGGCTTGTCTCGTCGGATGCCCGTGATTGGGACCTGGCGGCCGCCGATCTGCTTCTCACCGAGGCGGGTGGCGCTGTCACGGACCCCGGCGGCACCCCGACCGCCTACAACCGCCCGGATCCCGTCCACGGCGAGCTGGTCGCGGTCTGCGGCGGCCTGCGTCACGCCGTGGTTGACGCCTTCGGCCGGCGCATATGAAAACCGCCACACTTTGCGGTGCGGCGGCGATGGTCGTTGCTATCGTATCGTGAAGGATCGGTCGCTACGCGTCGGGCTAGGCTTTTAGGGCCGAGCCTGCACGGACGGTGACATCACCGTCCGTCGGGCGTCCCGTCGATCAGGCCCGGACGCTTTCGCGCAGGGCGATCGCGGAAGGGGCGAGCCCGAAACGCTCGGCCAGATGCCACCGCAGTTCACGAGGCGAATGATAGTTGTAGGACCGATCGATCCGATCGGTGAGGTCGACGGCGCCATCGTTCAGGCTTTTCACGTCACCGGTCCGCGCCTGTTTCAGGCGGGCCACTTTGAAGGTAACCGCATCGGTCACGGGCGAACGCGCTCCGCGCTGGCGGGTGTATTCGAACAGCATGTTGTTGTGTGTTGGCTTTCAGGTGTCCTAGGAGGTCGCCCTCGGGCGACTCGCTCCAGATTTGCTTGGATATAGTCTGTCGTATGTGCCATCCGGCAACGATCTCCCACGGGAGAAGGTCGTCGGAAAGCGGAGACCGGTCTTATCATCCGGCGTGGTGACGCCAGCCCGATGGGCACGACGTCAGAGGGGCCTCAGGCCGCCTGGAGGTTTCCAGCCGAATCCTTGCCGCTGCGCTTGTCCGTCTGGATCTCGTAGGAGATCTTCTGGCCCTCGACGAGGTTGCGCATGCCAGCCCGCTCGACTGCGGAGATGTGAACGAACACATCCTTGCCGCCGTCATCCGGCTGAATGAAGCCGTAGCCCTTGGTCTCGTTGAACCACTTAACAGTGCCGGTATTCACGAATAAAACCTCGTATCGTTCACGTCCCCACCGTGGTGGCTCATCGCTGAGCGTCGCACGCCAGGGTATTTTCAGTCCTGCGGGTACAGCTAAGGTCTCGCACGCCGGCTGAGACAGGCGACCGCTCGACCTCGGCCCGCTACCCACTACTTAGGCTGAGGATGCGGCGGCAACAAGGCGTTTCGCCTGCATCCGCTGCCGCAGCCCCCTGAAACCCCGCAACCGGCCCCTGTGTTCTTCGCACCCGGCTGTGCATATAAGAGTTCGGCCCCAGGCAGTTAGGCGATCCATGGCGGGTATTTCGGTTTCCCTCGAAGGCGCGAACATCCAGCTCTCCTTCCAGAAGGACGAGCAATCGACCGCCGTCGTGATGGACGCGCGGGCGGCCCGCGCCCTGGTGCGGGCGGTCGGCCATCTCCTCACCGCCATCGACGAACCGGACGACGCCGACACGATCGAGGACCTGAGCGACGAGGACATCGCCATGCTCGAGGTGACCTCGTCGGTGATCGAGGTGGGGACCGACGACAAGGGCCAAGCCGTCGTCGCCCTGCAGGCGGGTGCGCTGCCGCCTTTTCAACTGCGCCTGACGGACGAAGAGGCCCGTCACGTCGCGACGAGCCTCTCGGAAATTCTGAGTGCCCCGCGCGACGTTCGCGCCTCGCACGGGGACCATTGACGGGCGCCTACATTCTCACGCCGGGATCTGTCGGACCGCCGGGCAGGTAGTCCGGCTCGGAACCGGGGCCGCCGGGTTCGCCGATGCCGGGGTCGTCCACCGGGTAGGGAGACCGGGGGCCGGTCGGCCCGATGTCGGGGTCCTGGTCGGGGGGCGGTGGCATCGGCAGGTCGCCGGGGATGCCGCCGGGCAGGGGCTCTGGGATCGGTAGGCCTGGGTTGGCCATGGATTACCTCCTCTCGATCCGGGGTTGTGCGGGGTCAACCGATGCCCGCCGCAGGGGTTCCCGATTCGCGGCTCGCGAGCGCCGGCGCCCCGACCCGCCAGTCTCCTCGCCCGACCGCGGATCGGGCTCCGGACCAGGGCTCGGTCTGCACCAGACGCCGGAACGCGAAAGGGCCGGCCCCTCTCGGAGCCGGCCCTTCACCCGTCGATGATCGAGAGCGATTCGGCTCAGCGAGCCGGGCCGCCCGAGGTGTTGCCGGTGTTGGGGACGGTGCGGTTGTTCTGGTCGGCGTTGCCGCCCTTGGCGGAATCGGCGGCACCCATGCCTGCCGCACCGGGAGCGACAGGCGCCGCGTCCGGATTGGGGGCCATGCCACGGGTCGAGGGATTGTCGATCGGACCGCGGGTGGTGCTGCCGGCCTGCGGAACCGCCCGCTCAGGCTGGCTCACGTTGCCCGAGGGCGACTGGGCGAGGACCGGGGTCGCCGCAACGAGGGCAGAAGCGATCACGAAAGAAGTCAGACGCATCGGTAGGGTCCTTAACGGTCGAACGGGCCACCCTGAAACGCACGACAGCGTTTCCCCTGTGGCATCGCGGCAAGAACGATCCCGGCAGGGCCGTTGTTCCCCCCGTGACAGAACATCGGGCGTCGGCGTCAAGATCGCGCTCCGCCTGAAAGACCCCACGAAGTGCGAAACTCGCCGGAGACCTGATTGCATCGTCCCGCGTGGAGTTCCCGGGCACGGAAAGCCTTGACGACCCAGGGGCCTGACCTTGGATCGGCCGCGCCCCGAGCCGATCAGCCGGCCGTCTGCGCGTCGAGGCCGCCTTCTTCCAGGAAACGCTCGAGCCAGTGGATGTCGTAGGCCCCGGCCTGCACCTCGGCATTGCGCACGAGGGTGCGGAACAGGGGCAGCGTGGTATCGACCCCGTCCACCACGAACTCGTCCAGCGCCCGGCGCAGGCGCATCAGGCACTCGTTGCGGTTCCGCCCATGGACGATGAGCTTGCCGATGAGCGAATCGTAGTGCGGTGGGATGCGGTAGCCCTGGAACACCGCCGAATCGACCCTGACCCCGAGGCCGCCCGGAGGATGGAAATAGGTGATCAGGCCGGGCGAGGGCCGGAAGGTGGCCGGGTGCTCGGCGTTGATCCGGCATTCGATGGCGTGGCCGGAGACCGAGATGTCGTCCTGCGTCACCGAGAGCGGCAGGCCGGCCGCCACCCGGATCTGTTCGTTGACGAGATCGATGCCGGTGATCATCTCGGTCACCGGATGCTCGACCTGGATGCGGGTGTTCATCTCGATGAAGTAGAAGCGCCCGTCCTCGTAGAGGAACTCGACGGTGCCGGCGCCGAGGTAGCGCAGTTCCTGCATCGCGCGGGCGCAGATGCCGCCGATCTCTTTGCGCACGCCCGCGTCGATCACGGGCGAGCCGCCCTCCTCCCAGACCTTCTGATGGCGGCGCTGCAAGGAGCAGTCGCGCTCGGCCAGATGCACGGCATTGCCCTGCCCGTCGCCCAGCACCTGCACCTCGATGTGGCGCGGCGTCGTCAGATACTTCTCGAGGTAGACCGCGTCGTCGCCGAAGGCGGCCTTGGCCTCGGTGCGGGCGAGGTTCAGGGCCTCCTCGAGTTCGGCCTCCGATTGCGCCACCTTCATGCCGCGACCGCCGCCGCCGGAGGCCGCCTTGACGAGGACGGGATAGCCGATCTCGGCGGCGACACGCTTGGCCTCGTCGGTGTCGGTGATACCGCCCTCGGAACCCGGCACGCAGGGGATGCCGAGGCGCTTGGCCGTGCGCTTGGCCTCGATCTTGTCACCCATGATGCGGATATGCTCGGCCTTCGGCCCGATGAAGCCGATGCCGTGGTGGGCCAGCACCTCGGCGAAGCGCGCGTTCTCGGAGAGGAAGCCGTAGCCCGGATGGACCGCGTCCGCCCCGGTGATCTCGCAGGCCGCGATGATGGAGGGGATGTTGAGGTAGCTGTCGCGGGCGGACGGCGGCCCGATGCAGACGCTCTCGTCGGCCAGGCGCACATGCATGGCATCGGCATCGGCGGTGGAATGCACGGCCACCGTGGCGATACCGAGCTCCTTGGCCGCCCTCAGGATCCGCAGGGCGATCTCGCCCCGGTTGGCGATCAGGATTTTCTCGAACATGTGGGCGCCCGTCACTCGATCACGAGGAGCGGCTCGCCGAACTCGACCGGCTGGCCGTCCTCGACGAAGATCGCGGTGACGGTGCCGGCGCGCGGCGCGACGATCTCGTTGAAGGTCTTCATCGCTTCGATGAGCAGCAGCTTCTCGCCCGCGGCGACCACCGAGCCGACGTCGACGAAGGCCTTGGCGTCCGGCGACGGCCGCCGATAGGCGGTGCCGACCATCGGCGACGGGAGCGCACCCGGATGCACGGCCGCCGGCTTGGAGCGCTCGGCACCCGGACCCGCCAGGGGCGGCGGGGGCGGTGCGGGGGCGAGGGCCACGGGTGCCGGCGCGGCGACCTGGACCTGGACCGGCTCGATCCGGCGGACCACGCGGATGCGCAGGTCGCCTTTCTCGATCTCGATCTCGGTGAGGTCGGTCTCGGTGACGAGATGGGCGAGCACGCGCACGAGCTCGGGGTCGAAGGGATCGTTCTTGGACATCGGGTCGGTCTTGGACTCAGGCGAGAGTGGGGGAGGCGGCGGCGCGCGCCGCGATGATGTGCGCCAGGGCGTCGAGGCCCAGCGCATAGCTATGGGGGCCGAACCCGCAGATCACCCCGGCGCAGACGGGGGCGATCAGCGAGACGTGCCGGAAGGCCTCGCGGGCGTGGACGTTGGAGAGATGCACCTCGACGGCGACGACGCCGCTGCCGGCGATGGCGTCGCGAAGGGCGATCGACGTGTGGGTGTAGGCGGCCGCGTTGATGAGAACCCCGGCGCCGGCCCGGCCGGCGGCCTGGACCAGGCCGACGAGATCGCCCTCGCAGTTGGTCTGGTGGAAGCCGAGCGCGACCCCGAGCGCGTCGGCGCGCAGGCGCAGGTCGCGCTCGATGTCGGCGAGGGTAGCGCTGCCGTAGATCCCGGGCTCGCGCGTGCCGAGCAGGTTGAGGTTGGGTCCGTTGAGGACGTGGATCGGGATCATGACGTCGCGTCCAGGAGCGGTCGGGCGGACTGGCGCCGCCACGCCGGGCGGTCCCGGCGTGGATCGGTGAGGCGGGCGCGGGCCGGAAAGGCCGGCCCCGCCGCGGAGCGAGCGGGGATCAGCAGCTCGCGTGGCCGCACTGGCGCACGTCGGCGATGGTCTTGCGGATCGGCTCGATGCCGACGGCGCCGGGGATGATCTCGTCGCCGATGACGAAGGCGGGCGTGCCCGAGAGGCCGAGCTTGTCGCCCAGGCCCACGTTCTCGGCGAGCGCGGCCTTCACCTCGGCCCCTTGCGCGTCCTTCGCGAGACGGGCGACGTCGAGGCCCATCTCCTTGGCCACCGCCATCGCTTTCTCGGCGGTCACCCGGCCCTTGCTCTCCAGGAGCTTGGTGTGGAACTCGAACAGCTTGTCGCCCTTCAGCTGCTGCTTGGCGGCCAGCGAGATCTTGCTCGCCTCCAGCGATTCGGCGCCAAGCACGGGGAAGTCCTTGAGGACGACGCGCAGCTTGGGGTCCGACTTGATCAGCGCCTGGATGTCGGTCAGCGCCTTGCGGCAATAGCCGCAGTTGTAGTCGAAGAACTCCACCAGGGTGACGTCGCCGTTGGGATTGCCGGCCACGACGCTGTGGGGAGAATTGACGAGGGCTTCGCGGGACTCCTTGAGAGCCGCGCCCTGCGCGAGCTTCTGGGTCTCCTGGGCGCGACGCTCGCCCTCGGCGATGGCCTCCTGCAGCACGTCCGGATTCTTGACGAGGTAGTCCTTGATGATCGCCTCGATGGCCTGGCGCTGGCCGTCGTTGAAGACGCTCGTCCCGGCCTGCGGCGTCGTCTGGGCCGATGCCGCGGAGGCGGCGAGGACGAGCGGGCCGGCGACGAAGGCGGCGATGAGGGAACGGGGCAGCGTCATGTGTCCTCGGCTTCTGGTCGCGGCAGGTGGCGTGGCGCCCCGCCTTTGGATGCGTCGGTAGTGCCGGGGTTAGGCGTTTTCGCGGCGCCCGGTCAAATCACCTTACCGTCCGCGCGACCGGCCATCGCAGGTCCGCGCGAAAGGCGCGGGATGCACCACGGGTGCTTGGATCGTCGCGCGAATGGCGCGATAGCTGCGCGATGACGGTATCCCACCTCTCCCGCCGCGCCGCCACCGTGGCGCCGTTCCTCGCCATGGACGTCATGAGCGCCGCCGCCGCACGGGAACGGTCGGGCGCGCACGTCGTCCACATGGAGGTCGGCCAGCCCTCGGGACCGGCCCCGCGGGCGGTGATCGCCGCCGCCCGCGGGGCCCTCGAGAGGGGGCAACTGCCCTACACCGAGGCCCTCGGCCTGCCGGCCCTGCGCGAGCGCATCGCCCGGCATTACCGCGACACCCACGGCGTGACGGTGGCGCCCGGGCGCGTCGTAGTGACGACGGGATCCTCGGCGGGCTTCGTCCTCGCCTTTCTCGCCCTGTTCGACGCCGGCGCACGGGTGGCGGTGCCCGAGCCCGGCTATCCGGCCTATCGCAACATCCTGCGCGCGCTGGACATCGACCCGGTGCCGTTGCGCCTGCGCGCCGAGAACCGCTTCGCGCCCACCGGTGCCGACGTGCGCGCGTTCCACGCGACGGGCGTGCTCTCGGGACTCCTGGTGATGAGCCCGGCCAACCCGACCGGCACGGTGATCGCCCCCGACAGGCTGGCCGAACTCGGCCGGACCGCGCGGGACCTCGGCATCCCCTTCATCTCCGACGAGATCTACCACGGCCTGTCCTACGGCCTTCCCACCGACACCGCGCTGCGGAGCGAACCGGACGCGGTGATCATCAACTCGTTCTCGAAGACCTGGTCGATGACCGGCTGGCGCATCGGCTGGATGGTGGTGCCCGAGGCGCTGGTCCGGCCGGTCGAGCGTCTGGCGCAGAACCTCTTCATCTCGCCGCCCTACCTGTCGCAGGTGGCGGCAACGGCCGCCTTCGACGCGCACGAGGAGGTCGAGGCGACCCGGGCCGGCTACGCGGCCAACCGCAGCCTGCTCCTCGACGCCCTGCCGGGGCTCGGCCTCGGCCGCATCCATCCGGCCGACGGCGCCTTCTACCTGTACGCCGACGTGTCGCCGCTGGCCGACGACGCCTCCGCCTTCTGCCGGCGCATGCTGGCGGAGGCCGGCGTGGCGGCGACGCCGGGCCTCGATTTCGACCCCGTCGAGGGCGGGCATCACGTCCGCTTCTCGTTCGCCGGGTCGCGGGACGATTGCGAGGAAGCGGTGCGCCGGCTGCGGGCCTGGCTGGCCTGAACGATGGCGTGGATCGCGGGCGCGGACGGGTTCAAGAGCCGGTGGTGCGTGGTGCTGCAGGATCTCGACACCGGTGAACTGCGCGTCCGTATCGTGCCGACCTTCGCCGGCTTGCTCGATCTGGCCGAGCGCCCCTCGGTCGTCGCCGTCGATATCCCCATCGGCCTGCCGGAGGTCACGCTTGCCGGCGGCCGGGCCTGCGATGCGGCCGCGCGGCGGCTGCTCGGCCGCAGAGGCGCCAGCGTGTTCTCCGCTGTCGGACGCATCGCCCTGGCGGGCGCGAACCGGGCCGGGGCCGATGCCTTGAACCGGGCGCACGGTGGGATCGGCGTCGGCGCCCAGGCCTGGGGCCTCGCCGACAAGCTCAGGCAGGCCGATGCGGCGATGACGCCGGAACGCCAGGACACGGTCCGGGAGGTCCATCCCGAACTCTCGTTCTGGGCGATGAACGGTCGCACGCCGATGGCTGACGGCAAGAAGTCGGCGGCAGGCGCCCTCGCACGGACGGATGCGCTCGGAGCATCGGGCTTTCCCGAAGCCTTCGTGCGTCGTGCGCCCAGCGCGAGGCCACGCATCGGCCCGGACGATTTCCTGGATGCCTGTGCCGCCCTGTGGAGCGGCCGCCGGATCGCCGCCGGCAGCGCCGAACGCCTGCCGGCGGCGGAGGACCGCGACGCGCGCGGTCTCGATCAGGCGATCTGGTTCTGAAGAGCCGGCGTCCGCTCACGCGATCCGCCGACCCCTTCCTTCGCGCATCGGATGTCTGCGAAAGCCGGCAACCACCTTCCGGTCCGATGCGATCGGCTTACCGGAACAGGTTCAGAAGGCCGCCGGGCTCGGCGTAGATGCCGGGCGCGGCGGTGGAGGTCTGGAAGGTGATCGAGCCGATCACCGCCTCGCCGCACCACTTCGAGGTGCCGCCGTTGGTCAACTGGCGGAAGTCGCCCGTGAGCGCCGCGCACTGGCGCTTGTCGAGGTCGGTGTCGTGGTAGCGCACGTCGAGGGTGATGTTCTTGTAGGTGTAGGACAGGCCGACGTTGCCGTAGAGGTAGCTCGGCAGGTTGAACGACGGGAAACGGCCCGGCGCGGTGCTGCCGAAGGCACCGGTGGCGGAACTCTTGGCGCTGCCGAGGAAGAAATAGCCGACTTCGCTGGAGAGCGAGAAGCCGCCGGCATAGGCCTCGGGCAGGAACGGGAACAGGGTGGCCGGCAGCAGGTAGGCGGCGGTGCCGGAGGCGTAGGTGCTGTTGGCGTGGGTGCCGAGGAAGTTGGGCGAAAAGAACACGTTGGCGCCCAGCGTCAACGCATCCGTGGCCGTGTAGAGCACCTTGCCGGCGGCCTCGTAATAATCGGTGTTCGCGGTGGTGAACGGCGTGATCCCGTCGGCGTTGAACAGGCGCGTCTCGTTCGGATAGAAGTAATACAGGATACCGAGATCGAAGGCGAGCTTGCCGAACGTCGGCCGAATACCGGCGACGAGATCGAACTCCATGTCCGGCCTGGTCGGCAGGCGGGTCTGGTAGGTGGCGAAACCGGCGTAGGCGAAGTTGTTGAGGAACTGCGCCTCGAAGAAGGTCTGGTAGCTGCCCTGCAGGTTCGACTGCGACACGCCGCGGAAATTATAGTCGGTCTGGTAGCGCGAGCCGAACGAGAAGCCGATCAGCGGGTCGGGCGCCTTGGCCTCCACCGGCATCACCTTGGGGGCGGCGAGATCGGCGGCCACCGCCGGGAGCGAAAGGCCGAGCCCGCAGAGGGCGGCCAGGGACAGTTTCGTGACGGTGCGCATACCCAAGATCCCCTCGCCCGCGTTGGTCGCCGGGCCGTTGTCGGCAGGGCGTCGCCGTCTCCCGCGAACCCGCCGAAGCCGGAACGCGATGTCGTGCGATCTCCTGATGAGGGATCAGCGTATCCGTGGGTTCTTAAGCGACAAACCCGACGGGCGGACACATCTGGTGAAATTCAATGCAATCCGCCCAGCAAACCGCCAAGTCGTTCCGCCGGCCAGAGAATGAAAAGCACTGTTGCCGCAATGCCGCATCGATCGTCGTGCCTCCAGGGTGGCAGGAGGTCTAGGCGAACTCGTCGATGTTCGTGATTCGGGCACCGCTAGCCGATTCTGGGCGCGGACGGGTCCGAGGGACGACAGGCCGAATGGACATCGGCGGATCGCGCGTCGCATCCGACGCGTTGGACGCCCGGAGCGTGCGTGGGCACGGCCGGCAACAGGGACGGGACCGGGATGGAGGCTGAACTCGCGCGGATGGTCAGGCAGGCGGCGGCGGATGCGCGCCGACGGGCCATGGGCTTTCCCGGATCGACCAGCGGGGACGACCTCCCCTGGGCGGTGACGAAAGCCTTCGACGACAGCGTGCGCGGCCATGTCGAGCGCGATCCGGGGATCGAGGACGAGCGGGACGGCGTGCTCGTCGCCGCCGTCGACCTCGCCGAGTCGGATCCGGAGGACGGCGACGAGATGCACCCGATGCTGCGCAAGCTCCTGGATGCCATCGACAGTCTCGAGCGGGTGACGCTGAGCCGGGGCGTCGTCAACCGCAAGGCGGCGGCGGCAGGCTACGGCACGGCCGGCCAGCGTCTCGCACCGGCGAACTGAGCCGGTTCGGGCTGGCAGGCCAACGCTTCACCCTGCTCGGGTCCATGGTCTGTCGCGGGTCGTCGACGCAAAACCGACGACCACTCTTGCGACACCGGCTCGGCTTCGCTCCCCGACCCGAAACGGACCGTCGCGAGGGTGCCGGGGCGGGACGGAGCGATCAGTACTCGATCACGTCTTCCAGGGCGTAGTGCTTCACGGTCTTGCGGTTGGCGATCAGCTCGTCGATCGTCGGCTCGCCCTTCATCGCCCGGGCGATGGCGAGCTTCGTCGCCTCGTAGTTGGTGCGATAGAGATCCTTGCGGTCGAGGTTCTCGTCGCTGCCGCAACGCTCGTCGAGCCAGATCGTGATGATCATGCACAACTCGTCGAGGCCGTCCTTGGGCAGGACGCCCTCGATCACGCAGTCGACGATCGCGTCGCCCGTGGCCGCCTGAACCACGCCGCCGAGAAGCTCGGCGTATTCGGCGGTGTGGATCGTGACCTTGGTGGTCATCATCGTGGACGGGCGCACGAGCTGGTTGAGGTCGCGCACCACGAACATGCGGGTGTGGCCCTGGACCTGTCCGAGCATGCCGGCGAAGGCGTGTCCGACGGGCCCGCGGGTGGAGCCGATCAGCACCTCCGGCATCGCGTCGGTGAATTGACCCTCGGCGGCGAGCACCGTCGCCTCGCCGGTGCGGAACCAGATCTCGGACATCGTCAGCCACTCCTCAACGTCCGCGACGGCGGCACGCGCGGGCGCACAAACACCGCCGACGCACCCGAGGTCAATCGCGCAGGGACCGTGCAAGGGCGATGATCGACAGAACCGCCCGGATCGTCCATTCAGGTCCGGCTTCGGGCGGGATGAGCCGGGGCGGGAGGCGTCATGACCGGGCCACAGACGGAACGCGACTGGAGCCTGTCGGTGGCGCCGTCGGCGGATGGGGTGCGACTGGCCCTCGACCTGAAGGATCTCGGCGGCCAGCCGTTCACGGCGATCCTGTCGCTCGACCCCGTCGAGGCCCGCCACCTCGCCCGCGCCCTCCTCGCCGCGGCCGGCGACGCCGCGGAACGGACGTTTCCCCGCCCGCCGACGATGGACTGAGCGCCGCTACCGGACGCCGACCTGGCTGCGGCCGGGCAGGCGCGGCACGGTGGTGCCGCGCGGCTCGATCGGCTCGGCGCAGGCGTAGGCGAACTCGGTCTGGAGGTCGGTGAAGACGATTTCGCCGGTGATGCGGCACTGCTCGCGCACGGTCTCGTCGAGGTAGGCCCGCGCCGCCGCCCGGAACCGCTTGGGACGGCTCGCCTCCGGCGACTCGCCGTCGAGGCCGCAGCCGGCGATCTCGCGCGGCCCGTTGGAGACGATCAGCATGCGCCGGGCCCGGCGCTGGTCGTAGACCTCGTAGGGGTCGTTGCAGCCGATCGTCACCACCTGCGGCGTCAGGCTGACGTAGGTCTTCGAGATGTAGGCGAAGCCGGTGCAGCCGCTCACCGCCGAACCGAGCACCAGGACGAGCGGAACCGCCAGCCGCTTCCCCATCACCGACACCCGCCTCATCACACGCGATCCCCGCCGCATTGGAACGGCCGTGCTTCCCCGGTCAAGCCCGAGCGGGTGGACCTTACCCCGCTTCGTCTTCGCAATTCTCCACCGGAAGATCCGGGACGCGCGAGAATTCGCGGGTGTTGCGCGTGACCACCACCAAGCCACGCTGCAGGGCCTGGCCGGCGATCAGGACCTCGCAAGGGCCGATGGGCGTCCCGGAGGCGGCGAGCGCGGCGCGGATTTCCGCGGCTCGCTTGGCGTCGGCCGACGTGAGGTCCAGGATCGGAAAGCGAAGGCGTTCGAACTGCTCGATCGCCCGCTCGGTACGGACGGCGCGATAGGCCCCATAGAAAAGCTCATGCGCGACGATGACCGATAGACAGATGTCGCGCGGGGATCGATCCCCCGGACCGTCTCGGAGACGCGCGGATGCGGTTTCAGGAGAGCGATGACGACATTGGTGTCGACGAGGTCCTACACTCGAACGCCGTGTCGAGTTCCGGGCGCTCCTGTTGCGGGACGGCTTCCTCGATCGCCGCAATGACATCGTCATCGATCGGCCCGATGGTTTTCAACCACGCCCATTCGTCCTCGACGAGCGGCTAGAGGATGACGGCGTCGCCCTCGCGCCGAATCCGCACCGCGGCGGCGTCGAAGCGGAATTCCTTGGGCAGCCGCACCGCCTGGGAGCGGCCGGACCAGAAGACCTTCGCGATATCGCCCATGGGCGCCTCCTGCCATGTCTCGCCAGAGACATGGCAGGAGAGGCTCGGGCCGTCCCGCCCTACTCGGCGGCGACGGCGAGGTAGCGCGCCGGATCGTAGTTGAGGATCGGGCCGAGCCAGCGCTCCACAGCGACGAGGTCCATGCCCTTGCGGGCCGCGTAATCCTCGACCTGGTCGCGCTCGACCTTGGCGACGCCGAAGTAATGCGCCTCCGGATGCGCGATGTAGAGGCCCGACACCGACGAGCCCGGCCACATGGCGTAGCTCTCGGTGAGCTTTACGCCGATACGCGGCTCGGCCTGCAGGAGGTCGAACAGGGTGACCTTCTCCGTATGGTCGGGCTGCGAGGGATAGCCGGGCGCCGGGCGGATGCCGTCGTATTCCTCCTTCGAGAGGTCTTCCGGCGCATAGGCTTCGTGCGGCGCGTAGCCCCAGAACTCCTTGCGCACCCGTTCGTGCATGCGCTCGGCGAGCGCCTCGGCGATGCGGTCGGCGAGCGCCTTCACCAGGATCGAGCGGTAATCGTCGTTGGCCCGCTCGAACCGCTCCGCGATGCGGACCTCCTCGAGACCGGCGGTGACGACGAAGCCACCGACGTAGTCGGCCACGCCCGAGCCCTGCGGCGCGACGAAATCCGAGAGGCAGGTGTTGGCGCGCCCGTCGCGCTTCGACAGCTGCTGGCGAAGGCCGTGGAAGGTGGCGAGCGTCTCGCTGCGGCTGTCGCCGGTGTAGAGCCTGATGTCGTCACCGACGGCATTCGCCGGCCAGAAGCCGAGGATCGCCTTCGGGTTGAACCAGCGCTCCGCGACGATCTGCTTGAGCATGCCTTGAGCGTCGTCGAACAGGGCCTTGGCGGCCGGGCCCTGGTTCGGGTCCTCGAAGATCGCCGGATAGCGGCCCTTGAACTCGTAGGTCTGCAGGAACGGCGTCCAGTCGATGTAGGGTACGAGGTCGGCGACCTCGTAGGTGCGGAACACCCGCGTGCCGGTAAAGCTCGGGCGCACCGGCGCGTAGCCGGACCAGTCGATCTTGAACGGGTTGGCGCGGGCCTTGGCGAGCGACAGGCGCTGCTTGTCGAGCTCGGAGCGCGCGTGGGCGTCGGCGACCTTCTTGTACTCGGCCCGGGTCTTCTCGATGGTGGCGTCCCGTGTCTCCTTCGACAGCAGGCTCGACACCACGCCGACGGCGCGGCTGGCGTCGGTGACGTAGACGGTCTGGCCGCGGGCGTAGGACGGGTGGATCTTCACCGCGGTATGGACGCGGCTGGTGGTGGCCCCGCCGATGAGGAGCGGCACGTCGAAGCCCTCGCGCTCCATCTCGGCGGCCACATGCACCATCTCGTCGAGCGAAGGCGTGATCAGGCCCGACAAACCGATGATGTCGACGTTCTCCTTACGGGCGACGTCGAGGATCTTGGCCGCCGGCACCATCACGCCGAGATCGATGATCTCGTAGTTGTTGCAGGCGAGCACGACGCCGACGATGTTCTTGCCGATGTCGTGGACGTCGCCCTTCACCGTCGCCATCAGGATCTTGCCGGCGGCCTGGCGCTTGCCGTCACCGCCGTTGGCGAGCTTCTCCGCCTCCATGAACGGTTCGAGATAGGCCACGGCCTGCTTCATCACACGGGCGGACTTCACCACCTGCGGCAGGAACATCTTGCCGGACCCGAACAGGTCGCCGACCACGTTCATGCCGGCCATGAGCGGGCCCTCGATGACGTGGAGCGGGCGCGCCACGCCGAGCCGCGCTTCTTCCGTATCGGCGACCACGTATTCGGTGATGCCGTTGACCAGCGCGTGCTCCAGCCGCTTCTCCACCGGCGCCTCGCGCCACGACAGGTCGGCGGTCTTCGCCTGGACGCCGCCGCCGGACTTGAAGCGCGCCGCCGCATCGAGCAGGCGGTCGGTCGAATCGTCACGGCGGTCGAGGACCACGTCCTCGCAGAGCTCGCGCAGTTCGGCCGGCAGCTCGTCGTAGATCGCGAGCTGGCCCGCGTTCACGATGCCCATGTCCATGCCGGCCTGGATGGCGTGGTAGAGGAACACCGCGTGCATCGCCTCGCGCACGGGCTCGTTGCCGCGGAAGGCGAAGGACAGGTTCGAGATGCCGCCCGAGATATGGGCGTGGGGCAACGTCTGGCGGATGATCCGGGTCGCCTCGATGAAGGCGACGCCGTAGCCGTTGTGCTCCTCGATGCCGGTGGCGACCGCGAACACGTTGGGATCGAAGATGATGTCTTCCGGCGGGAAGCCGATCTCCTCGGTCAGCACCTTGTAGGCCTTGGTGCAGATCTCGACCTTGCGCTCCAGCGTATCGGCCTGGCCCTGCTCGTCGAAGGCCATCACCACGACCGCCGCGCCGTAGGAACGGCAGATCTTGGCGTCGGCGACGAACTTCTCGATCCCCTCCTTCATGGAGATCGAGTTTACGATCGCCTTGCCCTGGACGCACTTGAGCCCGGCTTCGATGACGTTGAACTTCGAGGAATCGATCATCACCGGCACGCGGGCGATGTCGGGCTCGGCCGCCACGAGGTTGAGGAACTCGACCATCGCCTTCTCGGAGTCGAGCAGGCCCTCGTCCATGTTGATGTCGATGATGCTGGCCCCCGCCGCCACCTGGTCGCGGGCGACATCGAGCGCCGCGGCGTAGTCGCCGGCGGTGACGAGCTTCCTGAACTTGGCCGAGCCGGTGACGTTGGTGCGCTCGCCGACGTTCACGAAGGGGATCTCCTTCGTCAGCGTGAACGGCTCCAGGCCCGACAGGCGCATCAGCGGCGCGATCTGCGGGATCTTGCGCGGGGCCTTGTCGGCCACGGCCTGGGCGATGGCGCGGATGTGGTCCGGCGTGGTGCCGCAGCAGCCGCCGACCATGTTGACGATGCCGCCCTCGGCGAACTCGGCCACGAGCTTGGCCATCGCCTCCGGGCTCTCGTCGTAGAGGCCGAACTCGTTGGGCAGGCCGGCGTTCGGATAGGCGCAGACCAGCGTGTCGGCGATGCGCGACAATTCGCTGATGTGGCCGCGCATCTCGCGCGCGCCGAGGGCGCAGTTGAGGCCGATGGTGAGCGGAGCCGAGTGGCGCAGGGCGTTCCAGAACGCCTCCGGCGTCTGGCCTGACAGGGTGCGGCCGGAAAGATCGGTGATCGTCCCCGAGATCATGATCGGGAGCTTGAGCCCGAGTTCGTCGAACACCTGCCAGGTGGCCGCCACGGCGGCCTTGGCGTTGAGGGTGTCGAAGATCGTCTCGATCAGGATGAGCTCGGCGCCGCCCTCGATCAGGCCGCGGACCTGTTCGGCATAGGCGGTCTTGACCTCGTCGAAGGTCACGGCCCGGTAGCCGGGATTGTTCACGTCCGGCGAGATCGACAGGGTGCGGTTGGTCGGGCCGATGGCGCCGGCCACGAAGCGGCGGCGGCCGTCCTGAGCTTCGGCCAAGGCCGCGGCCTCGCGGGCGAGGCGCGCGCCGTCCCGGTTCAGCTCGTGGACGATCGATTCCATGCCGTAGTCGGCCTGGGCGATGGTGGTGCCCGAGAACGTGTTCGTCTCGCACATGTCGGCGCCGGCGAGGAAGTAATCGAGGTGGATCTGCCGGATCGCGTCGGGCTGTGTCAGGATCAGGAGGTCGTTGTTGCCCTTCTGGTCGTGGGAATGGTCGAGGAAGCGCGACCCGCGAAAATCCGCCTCGCCGTAGCCGAGACGCTGGATCACGGTGCCCATCGCCCCGTCGAGGACGAGGATCTTCTCGGCCGCCCGCTGGCGCAGGGCCGCTTCGATTTCGGTGCCGTCGACGGGGCGCAGATCGGTCATGGGGTCTCTCGGATGTCGTGGGATCTCCCCTCCCCCGTGTGGGGAGGAGATGCGCCTTGTTCGTCGAACTCGGGTCTCACGCGACTTTAGGCGGCCGCCTTCTGCACCGCCACCTTCGGTCCCTGCGAACGCAGGCCGAGCAGGTGGCAGATGGCGTAGACGAGGTCGGAACGGTTCATCGAATAGAAGTGGAAGTCGCTCACGCCGCGGTCGACGAGGTCGAGCACCTGCTCGGCCGCCACCGCGGCCGCCACGAGGCGGCGCGTCTCGACGTCGTCCTCCAGGCCCTCGAAGCGGGCCGCCAGCCAATACGGCACCGAGGCGCCGGTGCGGCGGGCGAAGTTGGCCGACTGCTTGAAATTCTGCACCGGCAGGATGCCGGGGATGATCGGGATGTCGATGCCGGCCGCGCGCACCTTGTCGACATAGCGCAGGTAGATGTCGTTCTCGAAGAAGAACTGGGTGATCGCCTGGTCGGCGCCGGCATCGACCTTGGCCTTCAACGCGTCGATGTCGGCGTCCAGCGACGAAGCCTCGGGGTGCTTCTCGGGGTAGGCCGAGACCGAGACCTTGAAGTCGCCGATGCGCTTGATGCCGGCGACGAGGTCGGAGGTCTGCGCATAGCCGCCCGGATGCGGCCGGTAGGCGGTGCCGATGCCGTCCTGCGGGTCGCCGCGCAGGGCCACGATGTGGCGCACGCCGGCATCCCAATAGGATTGCACGACGGCGTCGATCTCCTCGCGGCTGGCGTCGACGCAGGTGAGATGGGCGGCGGGCTTCAGGCCCGTCTCCTTCACCATGCGCGCCACCGTGTTGTGGGTGCGCTCACGGGTGGAGCCGCCCGCGCCGTAGGTCACCGAGACGAACTTCGGCTGCAGCGGAGCGAGGCGCTCGATCGACGACCACAGGATCTTCTCCATCTCGTCGGTCTTCGGGGGGAAGAACTCGATCGAGACGCGGATCGGCAGGTAGCCGTCGCGGCTGGCGCGGTGCTGTGAGGCGTTGGGCATCGGTTCGTCCTCTTCGTCGATCGTCGGTCGGGGCCGTCGGCGTCGCTTGAAAAAATCAGGCCGCGGTCAGGGCCAGCTGGTCTTCGGGCAGAATGTCTTTGGCCAAGATGTCGTCGGGCGAAATGGCGGATCGGGACTCGGCGGCCAGCCAGAGGGTCACCGTCAGGAGATCGCCGGCCTCACCCGAGGGAACGAGGTGGCGAATCGCCACCGATCCGAGCCCGGCGTCGGCCAGCCAACCCGATACCTGTTCGGCGGCAAAACCGAGGCGGCGGTGGGCCTGCGTCTCGCGCAGGAACTCGTGGTCGTGGGACGCGAAGTCCACCACGAGGAGGCGCCCCCCCGGCGCCACCAGCCGTGCCGCCTCGCGCAGGGCGCGGGTCGGGTCGTCGAGGTAGTGCAACACCTGATGCACCAGCACGAGGTCGAAGCTACCGCGGCCGAAGGGCGGGGCGTGGATGTCGCCCTGACGCAGGTCGACCCGCGACAGGCCGGCACGCTCGAGGTTGGCGCGGGCGACGGACAGCATGGCATGGCTGGAATCGAGGCCCGTGGCGCGCTTGGCGCGCGCCCCCAGCAGCGACAGCATGCGGCCCGTGCCGGTGCCGAGGTCGATGAGGCTGTGGATCGGACGCGGCCCCAGCACATCGAGGACGGCTGCCTCCACCACCGCTTCCGCCACATGGAGCGAGCGCAGGCGGTCCCATTTGGGCGCGAGGCGGGCGAAGAAGCTCTGGGCGGCCTCGGCGCGCTGGGCGCGCACCGCATCGAGGCGCGCCTTGTCCTCCGACAGCGGCGGGCTCGCCCGGTCGAGGCCGGAGATCAACGGCTCGATCAGGCCGGCACGGTCCTCGGCCAGACGAAAGAACGCCCAGGCCCCCTCCTTGTGGCGCTCGACGAGGCCGGATTCCACCAGGAGCTTGAGATGGCGCGAGATCCGCGGCTGCGACTGGCCGAGGATGTCGGTGAGATCCGTCACTGAAAGCTCCCCCCCGGTCAGCAGGGCGACGATGCGCAGCCGCGTTTCCTCCGCGGCCGCCCGGAGGGCGCCGAGGGCATCGGCGAACCGGATCGTTCCGGCCATGCTCGGGCTCTCATCAGACATAAAGATATCTTTATGTTAGTTATGAGCCGGGTGCAAGGGCGTTCCGAGGATCGTCGGCGGGGTGGTTTTCTCGGGCACCCCGTTCGTTTTCCCCGGCGCCCCGCGTTTCTTGCGGACCCCCGCGTTTCGTTGCAGAAGACCCGGGCGCCGAGAGCAGCGTCGTCACGCACGACGGATCGCCCGCCTGCCGGGCCGGGTCTCGCGCAAACGAGTCCCACCGATCGAGCCCCAGGATTGCCACCATGTCTCAGAGCCTTCGCCTCGGCGTCGCCGGTCTCGGCACGGTCGGTGCCGCGGTGGTCCGCATGGTCTCGCGCCGGGCCGAGGCGCTGGAGGCCGCCACCGGCCGCAGCATCCGCGTCACCGCCGTCTCCTCCCGCGACCGGGCCCGCGACCGCGGCCTCGACCTGTCCGGGGTGACCTGGTTCGACGATCCGGTGCATCTTGCGCAATCCGACGCGGTCGATTGCGTGGTCGAACTCATCGGCGGCGCCGAGGGGCCGGCCCGGGCCACCGTCGAGGCGGCCATCGCGGCCGGTCACGACGTCGTCACCGCCAACAAGGCGCTGCTGGCCCGCCACGGCGCGGCGCTGGCCAAGGCGGCGGAGGCCAAGGGCGTGGTGCTGGCCTACGAGGCGTCGGTGGCCGGCGGCATCCCGGTGATCAAGGCCCTGCGCGAGGGCCTGGCCGGCAACCGGGTCAGCCGCCTGTACGGAATCATGAACGGCACCTGCAACTACATCCTCACCCGGATGGAACGGGAGGGGCTGACCTTCGACGCCTGCCTCGCCGACGCCCAGGCGCTCGGTTACGCCGAGGCCGACCCGACCTTCGACGTCGAGGGCTTCGACACCGCCCACAAGCTCGCCATCCTCGCCAGCCTCGCCTTCGGCATCGAGATCGACGCGGACGCCGTGTCGGTGGAAGGCATCTCGGCGATCCAGCCCCTCGACCTGCGCATGGCCGAGGAACTCGGCTACCGCATCAAGCTCCTGGGCGTCGCGCAGGCCGCGGACGGCGGCATCGAGCAGCGGGTCCATCCGACCATGGTGCCGAAGTCCTCCGCCATCGCGCAGGTCATGGGCGTCACCAACGCCGTCACCATCGACGCGGACGCGGTGGGCGAACTCACCCTGATCGGTCCCGGCGCCGGCGGCGAGGCCACCGCCTCGGCGGTCGTCGCCGACATCGCCGACATCGCCGCGGGCACCCGCCGCCCCACCTTCGGGCGGGCCGCCACAACGCTGCCGGCCTCGCCGCGGGTGGCGATGCAGCGCCACGAGGGCGGCTACTACATCCGGCTCACGGTCCACGACCGCCCCGGCGTGGCCGCGGGCGTCGCCACCCGGATGGCCGAGCGCGACATCTCGATCGAGAGCATCCTGCAGCGGCGCTCGCCGAGCGCGGCGCTCACCGACCCGCACGGGCGCTCGGGCCAGCCGGTGCCGCTGGTGCTGATCACCTACGCGGCCACCGAGGGCACCATCCGCGCGGCGCTGGATGCCATCGCCGCCGACGGTCTCCTGGCGGAGACGCCGCAGTTGATCCGGATCGAGCGGGAATAGATCCATTATTTTGCCGGATGCTATGGCGCCCTGCAGGATAGCGCAGCTATAGGGCTCCGCGACGGAGCGCCCGGGCCCTGTCCCGGCGAGCGAGGGGCACGAGCTGCCATGACCACGATGAACGACGCGACGGCAGCCATGCCGGTGGCGCGCACCCTGACCCTCGAACTCGCCCGCGTGACCGAGCGGGCCGCCATCGCGGCCGCCCGTTTGCGCGGCCAGGGCAAGGAGAAGGAGGCCGACCAGGCCGCCGTCGACGCCATGCGCGACGAGCTCAACGCCCTGCCCATCGACGGCACCGTGGTGATCGGCGAGGGCGAGCGCGACGAGGCCCCGATGCTGTTCATCGGCGAGCGCCTCGGGACCGGCGTCGGGCCGAAGGTCGACATCGCGGTCGACCCCCTCGAGGGCACGACCCTGTGCGCCAAGGACATGCCCGGCGCCATCGCCGTGATGGCCATGGCCGAGGCGGGGTCGCTGCTGGCCGCCCCCGACGTCTACATGCAGAAGATCGCCATCGGCCCCGGCTATCCGGCCGGCACCGTCGACCTCGACGCCTCGCCCGCCGACAACATCGCGGCCCTGGCCAGAGCCAAGGGCGTCGATCCCTCGCAGATCACGGCGATCATCCTCGACCGGCCGCGCCACGCCGCCCTGGTCGCCGCGGTCCGCGAGACCGGAGCCGGCATCCGCCTGATCTCGGACGGCGACATCGCCGGCATCATCTTCACGACGAGCCCGGAGGAGACCGGCGTCGACATCTACCTCGGCACCGGCGCCGCACCCGAGGGCGTCATCGCGGCCGGCGCCCTGCGCTGCATCGGCGGCCACATGCAGGGGCGGCTGATCCTCGACAGCCACGACAAGCGCGAGCGCGCCGCCGCGATGGGCATCACCGACCCCAACCGGAAGTACGAGCTCGTCGACATGGCCCGGGGCGACGTCATCGTGGCGGCCACCGGCGTCACCGACGGGGCGCTCCTCAAGGGCGTGCGCTTCAAGCCGGGGCTGATCGAGACCGAGACCGTGGTCTACCGCTCGGCCACCGGCACCGTACGCCGCATCCTGTGCGGCCACCGCAGGCCGCCGGCCAGGGGTTAGGAGACCAATGCCGGGCCTGCCCGGAGGCAAGCCCGGCCAGACCGGTCAGTTGAACAGCGAACCGACGCCGCCCTGCACCCGCGACAGGCCCTGGCTCGCCACCGGGTTGCCCGGCTCGAGGGACGAGGCGCGCTGGTAGTTCTCCATCGCCTCCTTGCGGCGCCCCGACTTCTCGTAGGCGAGGCCGCGATAGGCCCAGGAGGTGGCGTCCTTGTTGTTGACGTTGAGGGCGGCGTTGTAGTCCTCGATCGCCTTGTCGAACTGGTTGGTGGCGATCAGGCTCTGGCCACGGGCGGCATAGGGGGCGCTGACGAAGGGGTTGCGGTCGATGGCGGCGTCGAAATCGCCGATCGCCTGCGTGTTCTGTCCCTGCTTCTGCCGCACCAGACCGCGGGCGTGGTAGGCCTCGGCCGATTCCGGCGCCAGACGGATCGCCTGGTTGAGGTCGCTGCCGGCGCCGTCGAGGTCGCCCTGGGCGCGCAGCACGTTGGCGCGGCCGATGTAGGCGGGCGCGTAGTTCGGATCGGCCGAGATCGCCTTCGAGAAATCGGCCAGCGCCGCATCGTTGCGGCCGGTCTGGCGATAGGCGAGCGCGCGGTTGTTGTAGGCCGAGCCGGAGTTGGGATCGATCTGGATCGCCTTCGAGAAATCGGCGATGGCGTCGTTGAACTGCCCGGCGCGGGCATAGGCCGCCCCGCGGGTGGTATAGGCGGCCGCGTCGTTGGGATTGCGCTGGATCACCTCGCTCAGGGAGGCGATGTTGACGGTGGTGGCGCCCGTCTTGTCCGATTCGAGCACCGCGAACTGCCGCGGCGCGGCGGCATTGCCGTAGGTCTCGCATCCGCCGAGCGCGGCCGCCGCCAGCGCCACCGCCCCGATCAGCCCCACCTTCGATGCCTGCAGCATCACAACCGTCATCGCCCCGCTCCCTCCGGCGAACCGCGGCGTGCCGCGTCGTTCGCCTCCACCCGTTCGATTCGCTGTCCGACTCGATCGCCGTGCCCCAATCGGCGGCGCCCGGCGCGGCACGCCGCATCGCGTCTCCGGCGAACCGTCGGCGAAGGCGGTGAACGCATGCTTAAAGCCGGGACACAGGCTCGCTCAAGCGGCTGCGTGTGGCGAAGATATGGCCTCTTCCGGCCTCACCCCGAGTCCGGGCCGGCGCGGGCCCGATCGGTCCGCGGGTGTGCCATCCGCGACGCAGTTTAGGCCAGGTATCGGCGAGGAATCGCCCGGCCCTACGGCGGGAGCAAGAGACGGGTGACGTGTCCCATCTTGCGGCCGGGCCGGGCCTCGCCCTTGCCGTAGAGGTGGAGGTGGGCGCCCGGCTCGGCCAGGATCGCGTCCCAGGCCGCCGCCTCGTCGCCGATGAGGTTGTGCATCTCCACGGCGACACCGCCGACCCGGGCGGGATCCCCGAGCGGCCAGCCGCAGACCGCCCGCACGTGCTGGGCGAATTGCGAGGTCAGCGCCCCCTCGATGGTCCAGTGACCGGAATTGTGGACGCGCGGGGCGATCTCGTTGACCACGACCCGTTCCGGCCCGTCCCCATCGGCGACCAGGAACATCTCGACGGCGAGCACGCCGACGTAATCGAGGGCCTCGGCGATGCGCCGTGCGATGTCGATGGCGCTGGCCGCGGTGGCAGGGGCGATGCCGGGGGCCGGCACCCGGGTGAGCGCGAGGATGTGGTCGCGGTGGGTGTTGGCGCAGGGATCGAAGGCGGCGAACGCTCCGTCTGCGCCGCGCGCGGCGACCACCGACACCTCGCGCTCGAAGGCGACGAAGCCTTCGAGGATGCAGGGCGCGCCGCCGAACTCGGACAGGATCGCGGCCGGGTCGATGGCATCGCCAACGCGCAGCATGCGCTGGCCCTTGCCGTCGTAGCCGAAGCGCCGGGTCTTGATCACCGCCGGCAGCCCGATCTCGGCCAGCGCGAGGGTCAGGTCCTCGGGCGTGTCGACGCTGCGGAACGGGGCCGTGGGAATGCCGAGCCCGTTGACGAAGGCCTTCTCCGACAGGCGGTCCTGGGTCGTGGCCAGGGCGGAGGCGCTCGGATGCAGGGGCGCGAGGGCGGCGAGCCGGTCGGCGGTCTCGCGCGGGATGTTCTCGAACTCGTAGGTGACCACGTCGACGCTGGAGGCGAAGCGCGCCAATGCCTCGGCGTCGTCGTAGGCGGCCACCGTCGTGGCGGCGGCGACATCGAAGGCCGGGCTGTCCGCGTCTGGGGCGAAGACGTGCGCCTTCAGCCCGTGCTGCGCAGCGGCGAGGGCGATCATGCGGCCGAGCTGGCCGCCGCCGACGATACCGAGGGTGGCGCCGGGTGCGATCCGGGTCATGACCATCCGCCCTATGGTGTCTCGGCCTGCGGGAACTCGACCTTGGGGAACTCGGCCTGCGGGAACTCCGCCACCGCCGCGCTCTGGGCGGCGCGCCAGGCCTCCAGCCGTTCGGCCAGCGCCTCGTCCGAGACCGCCAGGATCGCGGCCGCCAGGAGGGCGGCGTTGACTGCCCCGGCCCGGCCGATTGCCAGGGTCCCGACCGGAATGCCGGCGGGCATCTGCACGATGGAGAGCAGGCTGTCCTGGCCCGACAGGGCCTTGGATTCGACCGGCACGCCCAGCACCGGCAGCGACGTCATCGCCGCGCACATGCCGGGCAGATGCGCGGCCCCGCCCGCGCCTGCGATCACCACCTTGAAGCCGGCGGCCTTGGCGCCCTTGGCGAAGGCGACGAGACGGTCCGGCGTGCGGTGCGCCGAGACGATCCGGTCCTCGTGCGCCAGGCCGAGGGCGTCGAGGGTCTCGGCGGCATGGCGCATGGTCGCCCAGTCCGACTGGCTCCCCATGATGATCGCGATCCGGGGCTGGCCGGCCATCGTCTCGAATCCGTTTCTGTGGGCGTGCCGCGCGGCACGTCCGCCTCAACCCGAGTTCGCCGCATACGCGCCGGTCGCAGCGCGGGCAAGGCGGCTCGGGCGATAAGGCGGCTCAGGCGATGATGTCGGGGGTGATCTGGTCTTCGAGGTAGGTGATGCGGTCGCGAAGGCCGAGCTTGCGCTTCTTGAGACGCTGGATCTGGAGCTGGTCGCCGGCCACCACGAGCTCGAGGGCGTCGATGGCCCCGTCGAGGTCGCGATGCTCCTGCTTCAGCCTCAGGAGCTCGGCCTCGTACTCGGCCTTCGCCTCGTCACCCAACTCATCCGGCATCGCGTCCGACATCCTCGACAGCCGGCCCGGAGGCCTGCCCTCGAACCATGCGGCAGGGTGGTGCCAGGGGCAAGATCCGGCGGCGGCATCGCGGGGGGCAATCGTGTTTCGGGCGCGCGAACCCTGTTGAAAGGCTTCGTCAAGCACGGCCGATTTTGGCCTTCGACAGCCGGCGAAAGGTGTGCCAATCTGTCCACGTCGAAACGATGACAGGAGACATCCATGTCGCTGCAGACACACCTCACCCAGCTCGCTCGGAAGCACGAAGCCCTGGAGCGGGAGATCCACGACGCCATCCACAGCCCATCGGCGAACGATCTGCGCATCGCAGAGCTCAAGAGACGAAAGCTCCAACTCAAGGACTCGATGAACCGCCTCAAGACGGAATCCGTCCACTAGGCGCGTCACCGCCCCGGTCCTTCAAGTCTCATGCGTTCGCCGCCGCCGCTGGTCTCCAGGGCGGCGGTTTTTTTGTGCCGAATATCGTCCCTCCCGGGCGCGCGGTGGATATACTGGGCTCCGATCAGGCCGGCGTCGACGACCGGCCATCGGGGGAACGCCATGGCCAGCGACACCACAGACCCGACGGCGTCCAGCCGCTACGCCGCCGTTCACGCCGCCTCCCTCGCCGACCCCGAGGGGTTCTGGCTGGAAGCCGCCAAGGCGATCGACTGGATCTCGCCCCCCACCCGCGCCTTCGACGGGGCGGCCGGGGCCTACGGCCGCTGGTTTCCCGACGCGACGCTCAACGCCTGCCACAACGCCGTCGACCGCCACGTCGAGGCCGGGCGCGGCGACCAGGCCGCGATCCTGTACGATTCGCCCGTGGCCGGCGCCAAGCGACGCGTTACCTACGCCGAGTTGCGCGATGCGGTGGCGACGCTGGCCGCCGTGCTCGCCGAGCTCGGCGTGAACCGCGGCGACCGCGTCGTCATTTACATGCCGATGGTGCCCGAGGCCCTGTTCGCGATGCTGGCCTGCGCCCGGCTCGGGGCGGTCCATTCGGTGGTGTTCGGCGGGTTCGCCGCCAACGAGCTCGCCATCCGCATCGAGGATGCGACTCCCAAGGTGGTGGTGGCCGCCTCCTGCGGCATCGAGCCGAGCCGGATCGTCCCCTACAAGCCGCTCCTCGACGCGGCCATCGCGACCTCCGCGCACAAGCCGGACGCCTGCCTGATCCTGCAGCGGCCCCAGCGCGAGGCCGACCTCGTGGCCGGGCGCGACCACGACTGGGCGCAGGCGGTGGCCGAGGCGACGGCGGCCGGGCGCCGGGCCGATTGCGCGGCCATGGCCGCCACCGACCCGCTCTACATCCTCTACACCTCGGGCACGACGGGTAAGCCCAAGGGCGTGGTGCGCGATACCGGCGGCTATTGCGTCGCGCTGACCTGGTCGATGCCCAATCTCTACGACGTGAAGCCGGGCGAGGTGTACTTCTGCGCCTCGGACATCGGCTGGGTGGTGGGCCATTCCTACATCGTCTACGCGCCGCTGCTCCACGGCTGCACCACGGTGCTCTACGAGGGCAAGCCGGTGGGCACCCCCGATGCCGGCGCGTTCTGGCGGCTGATCGCCGAATACGGCATCGCCTGCCTGTTCACGGCCCCCACCGCGCTGCGCGCCGTCAAGAAGGAGGACCCGCGCGCCGAACTCGTCGCCGGCTACGACCTCTCCGGCTTCCGCAGCCTGTTCCTCGCCGGCGAGCGCGCCGACCCCGATTCGGTGGCCTGGGCCGAGCGCGCCCTCGACCGTCCTGTGATCGACCATTGGTGGCAGACCGAGACCGGCTGGGCCATCGCCGGCAATCCGGTCGGGATCGGGCAGCTGCCGGTCAAGCACGGCAGTGCCTGCAGGCCGATGCCGGGCTACGACCTCCACGTCCTCGACGAGGCCGGCAAGCCGGTGCCGGCCGACACCATGGGCACGATCGCCCTCAAGCTGCCGCTGCCGCCGGGCTGCTTGCCGACCCTCTGGGGCTCGGACGAGCGCTTCGCGCAGAGCTACCTCACCACCTTCCCCGGCTATTACGACACCTCGGACGCCGGCGTCGTGGATGCCGACGGCTACGTCACCGTGCTGGGACGAACCGACGACATCATCAACGTGGCCGGGCACCGGCTCTCGACGGGGGGCATGGAGGCGGTGCTCTCCGCCCATCCGGACGTCGCCGAATGCGCCGTCATCGGCATCCGCGACGCGCTCAAGGGCGAGCAGCCCTGCGGCTTCGTGGTGCTCAAGTCCGGCGTGTCGCGCGATACCGGCGAGATCGAGCGCGAACTCGTCGCCTCCATCCGCGAGCGCATCGGCCCCGTGGCCGCCTTCAAGCTGGCGCTGACCGTGGCGCGGCTGCCCAAGACCCGCTCGGGCAAGATCCTGCGCGGCACCATGAAGAAGATCGCCGACGGCGAGGCCTGGACCATGCCGGCCACCATCGACGACGCGGGCGTGCTTGAGGAGATCGGCGAGAGCCTGAAAGGACGCGGGATCGGCGGGTAGCTCGGCCAACCGGCGCGCCGCTTCCGGCGGCGGCCCGGCCGCAGGGGGCATGGCGCGGGTCCGGCAAAGCGGCGTAGAACGCGGGCCGATCCTACGTCCTGGCTCTCGCCCTCAATCTCGCCCTTGCCGGAGTCGCGCATGACCGCACGCCTGTTCGAGCCCCTGACCCTCGATGGGCTCACCCTCGAGAACCGCATCGTCGTGGCGCCGATGTGCCAGTACTCGGCCCATGCCGGGCAGGCCGGCGACTGGCACCTGATGCACCTCGGCCAGATGGCGCAATCCGGAGCGGGCCTCCTGATCCTGGAGGCCACGGCGATCTCGCCGGAGGCGCGGATCTCGCCCGGCGATCTCGGGCTGTATTCCGACGCGACCGAGTTGGCGCTGGGCCGGGTGCTCGACGCCGTGCGGGCCTCTGCGCCGATTCCGATCGCCATCCAGATCGGGCACGCCGGCCGCAAGGGATCGAGCCGGGCGCCCTGGGACGGCGGCGCCCAGATCCCGCCCGAGGCGCCGGACGGGTGGCGCACCGAAGGACCTTCCGCCGTTCCTCACGCGGAGGGAGAGGCGCCGCCGCACGCCCTCGACGCGGACGGCCTCAAGCGCGTGCGCGACGGCTTCGTCGCCACCGCGAGGCGGGCGCTCGCCATCGGCATCGACGGGTTCGAGCTGCACGGCGCCCACGGCTACCTGCTGCACCAGTTCCTGTCGCCGCTGGCCAACACGCGCACCGACGCCTACGGCGGCAGCCTGGAGAACCGGATGCGGTTCCCGCTCGAATGCTTCGACGCCGTCCGCGAGGCGGTGCCCTCGGGCAAGCCGGTGTGGATGCGGGTCTCGGCCACCGACTGGGTCGAGGGCGGCTGGACCCTGGAAGAGACCGTCGCGCTCGCCCGCGAATTGAAGCGCCGCGGGTCGGCCGCGATCCACGTCTCCACCGGCGGTGTGTCGACCCGGCAGCAGTTTCCCCTGTCGGAGGGCTACCAGGTGCCCTTCGCCGCGCGGATCAAGGCCGAGACCGGGCTCACCACCATCGCGGTCGGGCTGATCACGCAGGCCCGGCAGGCCGAGGCGATCCTGGCCGAGGGCCAGGCCGACGCGATCGCGCTCGCCCGCGCGATGCTCTACGATCCGCGCTGGCCCTGGCACGCGGCAGCCGAACTCGGAGCCCAGGTGCGGGCGCCCCGGCAGTATTTTCGCTGCCAGCCGCGCGAGTTCAAGGCGTTGTTCGAGGACGCCACCCACGGGCAACGCTGATGGACCGGAACACGCCGATGGACCGAGATACGCCACTCGACGACGTCACGACCTTCACGGTGGGCCGCGTCCGCCACGACGAGGAGAACGGGATCTGCCTGATCTCCGGGGCGGACGACGAGGAGGAGCCGGCCGGCTACTTCATCATCCAGATCGAGAAGGGCGACCCCGACGGGCCGCTGATCGAGGTGTTCGGCGAGGACCTGACCCAGTCGGACGGCGTGGTGTCCCTGGAGATCGGCGTGCGCCACCTCCTCTTCACCTTCGAGCCCACGAGCACGATCGGGTCCGAGATGCCGGCGGTGCGGATCGAATCCGAGACCGAGATCGCGCCGATCGTGCGCACGCGGCTCACCCTCGCCTTCAACAAACGGGTGGCGCGGGCCTGAGCCGCCCTAGCGGCGCAGGCTGTGGAGGGGCACCGGCGCCGCGTGCGGCCGGCTCGCCAGCATGCCGTCGATGAGGGCCAGGACCTCGGCCCGGCCGCAGTTGGCGGCCGGCTCGAACGGCGTCCAGGTCTGTGTGAAGTCGAGGGGCGCGAACACGTCGCGGTAGCGGCGCAACTCGTTGGGGGTGAGCGGCACGCCGCGCACGAAGGCCTTGTGGGCCGAGATCGTCAGGGCCGTGCGCGGGTCGGCCGGGTCGAGCTCGAACTTCAGGGCGTCGCCGCAGAACAGGATCTTCCGGGCACGGTCGAACAGTACGGCGTGACCGTCGAAATGCCCCGCCGTGCGGTGCAGTTCGAGGCCCGGCAACGGTTCGAGGAGGTCGTCGTAGGGCCAGGAGACCTGGAGGCCGGCGCTCCAGGTGTAATCGGCCGCCGGCAGGCACAGCTCCGGGTCGAACCGGTCCTGCAGCTGGACGAGGGCGCCGTAGGAATGGGGATGCGAGGCCGAGAGCACCTGCATCCCGCCCAAGTCCGCGATGTGCCGCAGGGCCGCCTCGCTGAAGACCGGGCAGGCCTCGAAGCCCATGTTCCCGGCCGGCGTCTGGATCAGGTAGGCGCTCGGACCGATGCCGGAGACCGGGTCGTTCCAGAAGCGCCAGACGCCGGGCTCGAGTTCGGCCCAATGGCAGGGGAAGCGTTCCTGCGCCTGCGTCTCGGTCCAGAACTGCCACCCGCCCTGCGGCACCACGTGGCGGGCGTCGAGGCAGAGGGGACAGGAGGCGGGCGTCTCGAAGTGCCGCTGCCAGAACCCGCAGTTGTCGCAGGTATAGGCCGGGAGCTGGAGGGCGCCCGCGAAGGGCAGATAGCCGGGGGACAAGGGCGCTCTCTCTGGCGTGTCGCTGAACGGAATGGGGCCGGACCGATGGTCTCGGGCGGTGCGCACCGCATATAGGCCGGATCGGGCGGCCGGCGAAACCGCGCCGCCGTCGGCCACGTCCCGGAGGACCATGCCCGCCATCGCCATCGACCTCACCCGCCTGATCACCCGCCTGTCGCACGCGAGCCCGAGCGGCATCGACCGGGTCGACCTCGCCTATGCCCGCCACGTCCTCGACCAGCCGGGCGACCGCTTCGGCCTCGTGTCGACGATGCTCGGGCCGCGCGTCCTCGACCGCGCCGGGGCGCTGGCCGTGGTCGAGGCGGCGGCCACGGGCTGGGAGGAGGATCGCGACGCCCTGGCCGACCCGGTCTATCGCGGCCTCATCGCCAGGCTCGGCGGCGCCGCGGGCCCGGCCGGTGCGCCAGCGGCCGGCCCGAGGCGGCGGACCCGCGTCCGCATCGAGGCGGCGCTGCGGACCCTGCGCGCCGGCGGCCACGAGGCGCTGCCGCAGGGCACGCTCTATCTCCACACCTCGCACCTGCGCCTCGACAAGCCCGGGCGGTTCGACTGGCTCTACGACCGCCCGGACGTCCGCGCGGTGTTCTTCGTCCACGACCTCATCCCGATCGCCTATCCCGAATACGGCCGCCCGGGGGAGGACGCGCGCCACGCGGTGCGGATGGAGACGATGGCCCGCCATGCCGACCACGTGATCGCCAATTCCGCCGACGTCGCGGGGCATTTCTCGCGTCACCTCGCGGCGAACGGGCTTCGGGCGAGGCCGGTGAGCGTGGCGCCGCTGGGAGTCGAGACGGTGTTCTGCGAGGCCGACCGCGCCACCGCCTTCGCGCCAGGGCGACCGGTCTTCGTGGCCTGCGGCACCATCGAGCCGCGCAAGAACCACCTCCTCCTGCTCAACCTCTGGCGTCGCCTCGCCGCCGATCTCGGCGAGGCGACGCCCCACCTCGTCATCGTCGGGCGCCGCGGCTGGGAGGCGGAGAACGTCATCGACATGCTGGACCGGTGCCCGGCCATCGAGGCCCATGTGACGGAGGTCCACGGGCTCTCCACCCACGGGCTGGCCGGGATCCTGCGCGGCGCCACCGCCCTCCTGATGCCCTCCTTCGCGGAAGGCTACGGCATCCCGGTGGTGGAGGCGGCGGCCTGCGGCCTGCCGGTGGTGGCCTCCGACATTCCCGTCCATCGCGAGGTCGGCTCGGGCTTCGCGACCCTGATCGACCCCCTCGACGGCCCCGGCTGGCGCGACGCGATCCTGGCCCTGAGCGAGCCGGGCTCGGAAACGCGCGCCGCCATGGCGGACCGGCTGCGAGGCTACGCCCCCCCGACCTGGCGCGACCACTTCGCGCTCGTCGACCCGATCCTCGCCACCTTTGCGTGAACCGGCTCGCGTTTCACGGGACAACACGATGAGACCGAGGCCGCCGTCGAAAGCGGCCTCATGGTCGCCACGGCAGGCCCGGATTTGCGGTCGTGACGCCTGACGAATATGAACATGCGTTAGCGATGCCCGGCCGCCTTCGGCCGACACCCCGAGACGACCGCCTCCACCGCTCCGAGAAAAGGACCACCATGACGATCGTCGATCTGCACCGGGACGACATCAAGCGGGGCCTCGCCGAAGGCGGCATCCTCCTCATCGACGTGCGCGAGGCGCACGAGTTCGAGGGCGGCCACATCCCCGGCGCGGTGCCGCATCCGCTCTCGACCCTGGACACCACGGCGCTGGCGGCGCTGATCGCGGAGGACGGGCGCCGCCCGGTGTTCTCCTGCATGTCCGGCGTCCGCTCGGTCCATGCCCTGCATGCGGCGCAGGCGGCCGGCATCCCCGTCGAGGCCCACTACCGGGGCGGCTTCAAGGATTGGGCGGCCGCCGGCGAGCCGATCGACTCGTAATCCCCCGGCACGGCCGGTTCCCGTCAGGGTGGAGCCAGCATGTGCGCAACCGCACGACAAGCCGTGGACCGAGCCTCTAGCTCGGGACGCGCAGGGAACCAGAACATGCCCATGGCTCGATTGATTCGTCGCTTGTCGTCCATGGGCCTCGCCCTGGCGGTGCTCGGGGCGCCGCTGGCGGTACATGCCCAGGCCCCCGGCGGACCGCCGCCGAAGGTGACGACGGCCAAGCCCGTGGTGCGCGAGTTCGTCGAGACCGACACCTACACCGGCCGCTTCGAGGCGGTCGACTACGTCGAGGTCCGCGCCCGCGTCACCGGCTACCTCGAGAAGGTGCTGTTCCAGGACGGCGCCACCGTGAAGAAGGGCGACATCCTGTTCGTGATCGACCGGCGCCCCTACAAGGCGGCCCTCGACCAGGCACAGGCGGCACTCACTTCCGCCAAGGCCAGCCTGAACTTTTCCACCACCGACCTCGAGCGCGCCCAGACCCTGAGCCGCTCGGGCAACATCTCCGAGCAGGTCACCGACCAGCGCCGCCAGGCCTCGCAGACGGCGCAGGCCAACGTCGACAGCGCCGACGCGCAATTGCGCCAGGCCCAGCTCAACTACGATTTCACCGAGGTGAAGGCCCCCGTCTCCGGCCGGATCAGCCGCCGCCTCGTCACCGAGGGCAACATCGTCGTCACCGACCAGACCATGCTGACGACGATCGTGTCGCTCGACCCGATCTACTTCAGCTTCACCGTCGACGAGCGGTCGTTCCTGAAATACCAGACCACCCTCAAGATCGGGATGGGCGCGACCCAGAAGCAGAACGCCGCGCCGATCATGATCGCGCTCACCAACGAGACGAAGCCGACCCGCAAGGGCCTGCTCGACTTCGTGGACAACCGGGTCGACAACGCCACCGGCACCGTGCTCCTGCGCGCCACCGTCGAGAACCCCGACGGCTTCATCAAGCCGGGCCTGTTCGGTATCGTCTCCCTGCCGGCGACGAAGCCGGCGCAAGGGGTGCTGCTGCCCGACGAGGCGGTCTCGGCCAACCAGGACAAGCGCATCGTCTACGTGGTGGCCGAAGACGGCTCGGTCTCGACCCGCGACGTGCAGCTCGGCCCCAAGGTCGACGGCTACCGGGTCATCCGGTCCGGCCTCAAGGGCGACGAGAACGTGGTCGTGAACGGGCTGACACGGGTGCGGCCCGGGGCCAAGGTGGCGGCCGAAGCCACCACCTTGCCGCCGTCGCGGACGTAAGGCGCATCGCACCGCGGTCCTGACCTCCCCCTTCTGCGGGGGAGGGTTGAAACACCGAGACATCACCGCCGAGCCGCATGACGCGGCGAGAGGTCTGACCGATGCGCTTTGCCCACTTTTTCGTCGATCGGCCGATCTTCGCGTCCGTCACGTCGATCATCTTCCTGATCCTCGGCTACGTCGCCTACGAATCGCTGCCCGTGGCGCAGTATCCCGAGATCGTGCCGCCGACCGTGGTGGTGCGCGCCTCCTACCCCGGCGCCAACGCCGAGACGGTGGCCGCCACGATCGCGACGCCCATCGAGCAGGAGGTGAACGGCGTCGACAACATGCTCTACATGACGTCGTTGTCGACCAACGACGGCAACATGCAGCTGACCGTCACCTTCAAGGTCGGCACCAACCTCGATATCGCCAACGTGCTGGTGCAGAACCGCCTGTCGGTGGCCCAGCCCCGCCTGCCGCCGGACGTCCGCAACCTCGGCGTCACCGTGCGCAAGTCCTCGCCCGACCTCATGATGGTCGTGCACCTGCTGTCGCCCGACAATTCCTACGACCAGAACTACCTCTCGAACTACATCTACCTGCGCATCCGCGACGAACTCCTGCGCCTCGACGGCGTCGGCGACATCACGGTGTTCGGCGGCAGCGAGTACGCCCTTCGCATCTGGATCGACCCCAACAAGCTCGCCGCCTACGGCCTGTCCACCACAGACGTCCTCTCGTCCCTGCAGGAGCAGAACGTGCAGGTCGCCTCCGGTGCCCTGGGGGCGCCGCCGGCGCCGAAGGACAACGCCTTCCAGCTCGTGGTGCAGTCGCAGGGCCGCTTCCAGACCCCCGAAGAGTTCACCGAGGTCATCGTCAAGGCGAGCGACGGCCGCCTCGTGCGCATCAAGGACATCGCCCGGGTCGAGCTCGGCCAGCAGACCTACACCACCCAGTCCTTCCTGAACGGGACGCCCGCGGTGGGCGTGGGTGTGTTCCAGCGGCCGGGCACCAACGCCCTCGACGCGGCCAAGCAGGTCCGCGCGACGATGGACACCATCAAGAAGAACTTCCCGCCCGGCGTCGAGTACAAGATCGCCTACAACCCGACCGAGTTCATCGAGGAATCGGTCTACGAGGTCTACAAGACCCTGTTCGAGGCGGTCGCCCTCGTCATCATCGTGGTGCTGGTGTTCCTCCAGAGCTGGCGCACCGCCCTGATCCCGGTGATCGCGATCCCGGTGTCGCTCATCGGCACCTTCGCGGTGATGCAGGCGCTCGGGTTCTCGATCAACAACCTGACCCTGTTCGGGCTGGTGCTCGCCATCGGCATCGTGGTCGACGACGCCATCGTCGTCGTCGAGAACGTCGAGCGCAACATGGCGGAGGGGCTCTCGCCGGGTGACGCCGCGCACAAGACCATGGACGAGGTCGGCGGCGCCGTCGTCGCCATCGCCCTGGTGCTGTCGGCGGTGTTCATCCCCACCGCCTTCATCCCCGGCATCTCGGGCCAGTTCTACAAGCAGTTCGCGCTCACCATCGCAGCCTCGACCATCATCTCGATGTTCAACTCGCTGACGCTGTCGCCCGCGCTCTGCAAGCTGCTGCTCAAGCCGCACCACGCCCACGCCAAGCCGACGTTCTTCCTGACGCGGTTCCTCGCCTGGTGCGCGGACGTCTTCAACCGCGCCTTCGACAAGCTCTCGAACGGCTACGCCAGCACCATCAACTTCCTCACCGGCAAGACCGTCGGCATCATCGGCATGGTGATCGTCTACGCCGCCATCATCGCCGGGACGCTGCATCTGGTGACGACGACGCCGACGGGCTTCATCCCGCAGCAGGACCAGGGTTACCTCATCGGCGTTGTGCAGTTGCCGGCGGGTTCGGCCCTGGAACGCACCACCGCCGTGGTGCGCAAGGCGGCCGATCTCGCCCTGAAGGTCGACGGCGTCGCCAATGCGGTCATCATCTCGGGCTTCGACGGGGCGACCTTCACCAACACCACCAACGGCGCGGTGATGTTCCTCACCCTCAAGGGGGCCAAGGAGCGGGCCGCCGCCGGCCGGACGGCGGCGGTCATTACCGGGGACGTCTTCAAGGCGACCGCCGGCATCCAGGAGGCGCGAGTCCTGTTCATCCCGCCGCCACCCGTGCGCGGCCTGGGCACCGGCGGCGGCTTCAAGATGCAGATCGAGAGCCGGCAGAGCTCCGAGATCGGGCCGTTGCTGGCGGCCGTCAACGAGATCCTGGGGCAGGCCAACCAGAGCAACGACGTCCAGCGCGTCTTCACCACCTTCGGCAACGACACGCCCCAGCTCTACATCGACATCGATCGCACCATGGCGCGGATGCTGAACGTGCCGCTGGCGAGCGTCTTTTCGACGCTCCAGACCAACCTCGGCGGCGCCTACGTCAACGACTTCAACACCTTCGGGCGCATCTACCAGGTCCGCGCCCAGGCCGATGCCGGCTTCCGCCTGGAGAAGCGCGACATCGAGCAGCTCAAGGTGCGCTCCTCCACCGGCGCGCTGGTGCCGATCGGGACGCTCGCCTCGATCCGCGAGATCAGCGGGCCGCAGATCGTGCAGCGGTTCAACCTGTTCTACTCGGTGCCGATCCAGGGCGATTCCAAGCCCGGCGTCTCCACCGGCCAGGCCCTCAACGCCATGGAGAAGATCGCGCAGAGCCTGCCGCAGGGCTACGCCTACGACTGGACCGAGATCGCGTTCCAGCAGAAGGCCACCGGCAACACCGCGATCCTGGTGTTCGGTCTGGGCGTGCTTCTCGTCTTCCTGGTGCTGGCGGCCCAGTACGAATCCTGGGCCCTGCCCTTGGCGATCATCCTCGTGGTCCCCACCGGCGTGCTCTCGGCGCTGGCGGCGGTGCAGTTCAGGGGGCAGGACAACAACATCCTGACCCAGATCGGCCTGATCGTGCTCATCGGTCTGGCCGCCAAGAACGCGATCCTGATCGTCGAGTTCGCGCACCAGCTCGAGGAAACCGAGAAGAAGGGGCCGGTCGCCGCCGCCGTCGAGGCCTGCCGCCTGCGCCTGCGCCCGATCCTGATGACGGCCTTCGCCTTCATCCTGGGCACCGTGCCGCTGGTCATCGCCACGGGGCCCGGCGCCGAGATGCGCCAGGCGCTGGGCACCGCCGTGTGCTTCGGCATGATCGGCGCCACCGTGTTCGGCCTGTTCCTCACCCCGGTGTTCTACGTCGTGATCCGCAAGATCCTGATCCGGTTCACCGGCAAGAAGAGCGGCCACGACGGGCATGGCGGCACGCCGGATGCCCATGGGCCGCATGCCACACCGGCAGGAGCGTGAAGCAGGGCCGATAAAGGGTTGCGCCGCGAGGGTCGGGAAGCTAAGACCCCCGCACCCTTCGGGGTGTCGGAGCGTGGCGCAGCCCGGTTAGCGCACTAGTCTGGGGGACTAGGGGTCGGAGGTTCGAATCCTCTCGCTCCGACCAAGAATTCACGATGGACGGCAATGGATCACAGGGGCGGCCTTCGGGTCGCCTTTTTGTTTGCCGGTTCCGTGCAGGGTGAGATCGGGCCGGTCACCACGGCGTGGAGGAGATTGCGTGCCATCCCTGCCTCCCGCAGCCCGGCCGACCGCCGCGAGCCCCCTTCGCGATGTCGACCTCTGGGCCGGCATCGGCCTCGCCTTCGTCGCGGGCTTCGTGGACGCCGCCGCCTTCATCGCCCTGGCCGGCCTGTTCACGGCGCATGTCACCGGCAACTTCGTGCTGATCGGTGCCGAACTCGTCTCGACCTCGACGGGGGTGGTAGCGAAGTTGCTCGCGCTGCCCGTCTTCGTCGCCGCCGTCGCCGTCACGCGATTGGCGTCGCTCGCCCTGGAGCGGCGTGGCCGCGCGCCGTTGCGTTGGCTGTTGGCTATCGAGATCGTGGTGCTGGCCGCCTTCTGCGGGATCGGCATCGCCCTCTCGCCGGTCGGTTCGCCCGACGGCATCGCCTCGATCACCGTCGGCATGCTCGGCGTGGCCGCCATGGGCGTTCAGAACGCCATCGGCCGCCTCGGGTTCGCGCATCTCGCCGCCACGACGGTGATGACCGTGAACGTCACCCAAGCCGTCATCGACGCCGTCGACCTCGCCCGGGGGGCCGCACCGGTCGGCGGCCCGGCGCGGGCGCGCCTGCGGCGGATGGTGCCGGCCGTCGTCGCCTTCGCAGGAGGCGCGCTCGCGGGGGCGTTCGGGGTCGCGGCGTGGTCGTTCGGATGTCTCGTCGTACCGATCGTGGTGCTGATCGGGCTCGTGGCGCTGGTTCGGACCCCGGCGCCTTCGCCCCCCTGAGCGGGTTCCGGGAACGCGGCCACGGCCGCTCCCGAAACCCGCCTCTCCGGCGAGACGACGTCAGGCGAGATCGACCTTCTTGGTCTCGGTCTTGGGCGATTCGCCCGTGAGGGCCGCCTTCACGTAGCCGAAGACGTGCAGCATCGTCGCGTTGGGGCTGTCCCAGTACTCGCCCTTCTCGGGATGCACGCGGATCAGGGCGACCTCGGGGTCTTCCTTGCCCTTGGGGAACCAGGTTTTCATGCTCTCCGACCACTTCTGGTCGATGATCGCCTGGTCGCGCACGATCTCGGCCTTGCCGGCCACCGAGACGTAGGTCTGGTTCGAGGGGTCGGAATAGGACAGGTTCACCGCGTTGTCCCGGCTGATCTCGGCGGTCTTGGGGCTGTGCAGCTTGGTGAAGAACCACAGGTCACCGGCCTCGTCGGCGTCCTGGTTCCACATCGGGCGGCTGTAGAGCTTTCCGTCGGTGTCGGCGGTGGTCATCATCGCGACCTTGATGTCCTTGATCAGGTCGAACAGTTTCTTCGCGCCGTCGTGGTCGCGATGGTTGCCGTCGTGCATGCGAGGGTACTCCGTGATGGGGATGGGTTCCGAAGCGACAGCCGACGCTCTGGAAATCGTGTCGACAACGGACGGGCGCCGGGATGGTTTCGGCGCGGGGATGCGGCGCACTGGTGTTTCGCGCCGACCCGGCTACATGCATGCACGGGACGGGTGATCGGCGCCCGCCCGCCTCAAGGAACTGAGTGTGTGGCCATGACCCGCGACGACGTGCTGAAAGCGCTCTCCGCCGTCACCATCGACGACGCGGGAACGAGCCTGTCGGCCTCCGGCCGCCTGTCGCAGGTGGTGGTCGACGCCACGAATCGCGTGATGTTCTCGATCCTGATCGACCCGAGCGAGGCCGCGCGCTTCGAGCCGATCCGCAGCCGCGCCGAGGGAACGGTGCTGGCGATGCCGGGCGTCTCCGGCGTCTTCGCGAGCCTCACCTCCGAGCGCGGCCCGAGCCAGCCGGCCCCGCCGCAGCCGCCCGCCCCCGGCCGCGCCGCGCCGCCGCGCACCGGCCCGGCCCTGCCGGGCGTCCGCCACATCGTCGCCGTCGCCTCCGGCAAGGGCGGCGTCGGCAAGTCGACCACCGCCTGCAACCTCGCCCTGGCGCTTTCGGCGCAAGGGCTGAAGGTCGGCCTGCTCGATGCCGACATCTACGGCCCCTCGGTGCCGAAACTGTTCGGGCTGTCGGGCAAGCCCAAGGTGATCGAGGAGCGCCTGCTGGCGCCCATGGACGGCTACGGCATCAAGGTGATGTCGATCGGCTTCCTGATCGAGCCCGAGACGGCGATGATCTGGCGCGGGCCGATGGTGCAATCGGCCATCACCCAGATGCTGCGCGAGGTCGCCTGGGGCGAACTCGACATCCTGATCGTCGACATGCCGCCGGGCACAGGCGACGCGCAGCTCACGATGGCGCAGGCGACGCCGCTCTCGGGCGCCGTCATCGTCTCCACGCCCCAGGATCTCGCGCTGATCGACGCGAGGCGCGGCGTGACCATGTTCCGCAAGGTCGCGGTGCCGATCCTCGGCGTCATCGAGAACATGGCGACCTTCGTCTGCCCGAACTGCGGCCATGCCTCCCACATCTTCGGCCACGGCGGCGCCAGGGCCGAGGCGGCGCGGCTCGACGTGCCGTTCCTCGGCGAGATCCCGCTCAACATGACGATCCGCGAGACTTCCGATTCCGGCCGGCCGGTCGTGGCGGTGGATCCCGACGGGCCGCAGGCCAAGGTCTACCGCGAGATCGCCGCGCTGCTGTGGCGCAACCTCGCGGGCGGGCCGGCACCCCGCGCCGCGCCGCGCATCGTCATCGAGTAGCCGCACCATGCCGGTCCTCGGCGTGGTCCTGGCCGGCGGGCTGTCGCGCCGGATGGGCGGCGGCGACAAGCCGCTCCTGCGCCTCGGCGGGCGCTCGCTCCTCGAGCACGTCTGCGAGCGGTTCGCGCCGCAATGCGCGGCCGGCGTGATCCTGAACGCCAACGGCGACCCTGCCCGCTTCGCGGGGTTCGCCCATCCCATCGTCCGCGATGGGGTGCCGGGACATCCGGGGCCGCTGGCCGGCATCCTGGCGGCCCTCGACCATGCCGTGGCCCATCATCCCGACGTCACGCATGTCGCCAGCGTCACCGGCGATTCGCCTTTCCTGCCGCGCGATCTAGTGGGGCGGTTCAGGGCGGCCATCGCGGGAGGGACCGCGGCCGGGGGTGCAGCGAACGCGACGGTCGCGGTCGCGTCCTCCGGCGGGCGGCAGCATTTCACGACCGCGCTGTGGTCGGTCGGCCTGCGCGACGACCTGCGGGCGGCCCTGGTCGAGCGCGACGAACGCCGGGTCGGCGCCTACCTCGCCCGCCATGGTGCCGTGGCGGTGGAATGGGCGGCGACGCCCCTCGACCCGTTCCTCAACGTCAACACGCCCGAGGATCTGGCGGCGGCCCAAGCGTGTCTGCGAGCGCCGGGATAGGATACGCGGCTGGCGCTCACGCGGCCGGCGGAAGGCCGTCGAGCACGGTCCGGCGGCGCCAGCGCGGATACAGGACGCCGATGGCCAGGCCGCTCAGCACCAGCAGCGCCGCCCCGATCTTCCAGAACGGCAGGGGCTCGCCGAACCAGAGCGCGGAGGTCGCAAGGCCGATCACCGGCACCAGCAGCGACAGCGGCGCCACCAGCGCGGTGGAATGGCGCGCCAGCAGCCAGCCCCAGATCGCGTAGCCGAACATCACGTTGCCCACCGACTGCCACATCACGGTGGCCCAGGTGACGGCGTCGGCGCTGAGAAGGCCGGCCCGGATGGCGTCCCAGCCCTCCAGCGCGAAGGACAGCGCCAGCAGCGGCGGCGTCGAGAACAGGGCGGCCCAGACCACGTAGGCCAGCATGTTGGGCGCGCCGCCGCGCTTGGCGACGATATTGCCCCCCGCCCAGCCCATGGCGGCGAAGGTCACGAGCCCGAGCCCCAGCGGCGTCGTGGTGGCATCCGTATGGAGGGCGATGATCCCGATCCCGGCCGCCGCCAGGGCGAGCGCCGCCCATTGGTAGCCCCGCACCCGTTCGCCCATCGTCGCGACGGACAGGCCGATGGTGAAGAAAACCTGCACCTGGATCACCAGCGAGGCGAGGCCCGGAGAGATGTCGCCGCGGAGCGCCACGAACAGCACGCCGAACTGCCCGACGCCGATGAGGAGGCCGTAGGCGGCCAGGTTCGGCCAGGGCACGGGCGGGCGCGGCAGCAGGAAGACCGCGGGCAAGGCCGCGAAGAGGAACCGCAGGGCGGCGAACAGCAGCGGCGGCAGGTGGTCCAGCCCGATCCGGATCACCACGAAGTTGGTTCCCCACACCGCCACCACCGCGAGGGCGAGGAGGAGGTCGCGAAGGGGGAGCGTCGCCGGACTCATCGGGTCGCTTTCGGGAGGTGGCCGGGCAGGAGGCCGCAACGAAACGGAGCGCCCGAGCCGGGCTCGGACGCTCCAGGAGGTGAGCGGGCGGCCATGTATCGTCCTGCGACGTGTTGTGCGATTCGCAGGAAGAAACGATGCGCCATGAAAGAGATCTCATCCCATTTCCGGTTGATCACTTCGTGATGCGGAAATGGGCTTCGCTCAGGCGCCGCGCGGGCTCGGTGATACGGTTCCCGCTTGATTCAAGCGGGAACCGTATCAGCCGGCTTTCGTGGGGCAACCCACGAAAACCGGCTGAGGATCAGGCCGCGGCGCCGACCGTCACCTTGACGATCTTGTCCGGGGAGCGCGGCGGCTCGCCCTTGTTGAGGGTGTCGACCACGTCCATGCCCTCCGTGACCTTGCCCCAGACGGTGTACTGCTTGTCGAGGAAGCGCGCGTCGCCAAAGCAGATGAAGAACTGCGAGTTGGCCGAATGCGGGAAGTTGGTGCGCGCCATCGAGCAGGTGCCGCGCACGTGCGGCTCGGCGTTGAACTCGGCGTTGAGGTCGGGCAGCTCGGAGCCGCCCGAGCCGGTGCCGGTGGGGTCGCCCGTCTGGGCCATGAAGCCGTCGATGACGCGGTGGAACGGCACGCCGTCGTAGAAGCCCTGTCCCGCCAGCGTCTTGATGCGCTCGACGTGGTTGGGCGCCAGGTCCGGCCGCAGGCCGATCACGATGCGGCCCTTGGTGGTCTCGAGGGTGAGGGTCTCGGTCTCTGCCATGGTCAAACTCCCTGTCCTTTGGGTCCTTGATAGATGAAACGGAGCGCGATGGGGCGCCCCGCGATGGCGCCGCCGAGCCCGGGCGTGATCGGCGCGGGCGTACAGCGACGGATGGCGTCGCGGGCGGCGTCGGCCAGGAGCCGGAAGGCTCGGCCGTCGCTCGGCTGCGTCGCGAAGGTGATGCGCGGCTCGCCGATCACCGAACCGTCCCGCCGCAGGGCGAAACGGGCGGTGACCTCGGTGCGCTCGAAGCGGGCGAGGCCCGCCGGTGGCTGCCAGCAGGCGCCGAGCCGGGCGTAGAGTGCGCGCAGGCTCGAGGCCGGCTCGGGCGCGACGGCCGGGGCCTGGACTGGCACCTGGACCGTCGCGCGCAGCGTGGTGGGCAGGCTCAGCGGCTGCCCGACTGCCGCCACCGCCGCCAGGGGGATCGCCGAGGCGCTGACGACCGCCAGCGCCACGCCGCCGCGCAACGGGACGGCCGCCCGGCTACGACGATCCATGCCCCGGAGTCCCGCTACTTCGCCCCTTGGGCGAGCTGCAGCTTCACGATGGAATCCGGGTTCTGCACGGCGCCGCCCTGCGCGCCGGGGGCGGCTTTCTTGATCTTGTCCACGACATCCATGCCGGAGGTGACGACCCCGACCACGGTGTACTGGCCGTCGAGGAACGGCGCGTCGCCCAGGCAGATGAAGAACTGCGAATTGGCCGAGTTCGGCGAGGACGAGCGGGCCATGCCGACGGTGCCGCGCTTGAACGGCGCCTGCGAGAATTCGGCCGGGATGTTGGGCAGCGACGAGCCTCCGGTGCCGTTGCCCTTCGGGTCGCCGGTCTGGGCCATGAACCCGTCCATGACGCGGTGGAACTTGAGACCGTCGTAGAAGCCCTGGCGGACCAGCGTCTTTATCTGGGCGGCGTGCTTGGGGGCGATGTCGGGGCGCAGCACGATGGTGACGCGGCCGTCCTTGGTGTCGAGGTAGAGGGTGTCGCCGTCGGCGGCGCGGGCGGCCGGTGCGCCGCCGAGGGTGGCGGCGAACAGGAGGGCGGCGGCGAGGCGGCGCGTCATCGGGGTAGGCATCGTCTTCGAGGCACGAGTCGTCATGGGCAAGTCTTCTCCGGAAAACGACAAAGGAGGGGGGGTTCAGGCCTTGCGGAAACGCGCGGCGAGGCGCTCGGCCACCGCCGGCGGGACGAAGGCGCCGACATCGCCGCCCATCGCCGCGATCTGGCGCACGAGGGTAGCGGTGATCGGCCGGACGTGGATGGAGGCGGGCAGGAACACGGTCTGGACCTCCGGCGCCATGGTGCCGTTCATGCCGGCGAGCTGCATCTCGTAGTCGAGGTCGGTCCCGTCGCGCAGGCCCCGGATGAACAGGGTCGCCCCGTGGCGCCGCGCGGCGGTGACGGCGAGATCGTCGAAGGTGGCGATTTCGAGCTCGGTGCCTTCCGCGATCGCAAGGGGCTCGCAGGTGGACCGGAGCAGGTCCACCCGCTCCTCGGGCGAGAACAGCGGGGTCTTGCCCGGATGGATGCCGATGGCGATGACGAGACGGGGCACGAGCCGGCAGGCCTGACGGATGACGTCGAGGTGTCCGTTCGTGACCGGGTCGAAGGACCCGGCGTAGAGCGCGGTGCGGATCATCGTGTGGCGGCCTAGAGCATTTCGCCCCGAAACGGAACCTCCGGCGGGCCCGGCGCGGTTTTCGACTGCGCACCCGCCGGCGGGAAAGGAGCCGGCATCGACCGCAGACCGTTTCGCCCGGCGCGTTCCCAAGCCGGCCGGTTTCCAGTAGCGTCCCGCCGCCGAACCGCCCCCCCTTTTTCGTCGCCGGCGCCGTCGACGGGCGCGGCACCGTCCCGAACCCTGGCTTCAGACAGGATCGTCATCCACCATGCCGGCTTTCCCGCCACGATGAACGACATCGCACCATCCGGCACCATCGCCTCGGCGCGTCTCGTCCTCGCGTCCGCCTCGCCCCGCCGCCTCGCCCTCCTGCAGCAGGCCGGCATCGAGCCCGATGCCCTCCTGCCGGCGGACGTCGACGAGACGCCCCTCAAGGGCGAGACGCCCCGCGACCACGCGCGTCGCCTGGCACGGGACAAGCTCGCCGTGGCCGGCGAGGCCGCGCGCCGGCGCGACGACATGCGGGCGGCCTACATCGTGTCGGCCGACACCGTGGTGGCGGTGGGCCGGCGCATCCTGCCCAAGACCGAGTTGCCCGACGAGGCCGCCGATTGCCTGCGCCTGCTGTCGGGCCGCCAGCACCGCGTCTTCACCGCGGTCTGCGTCCTGTCGCCCAAGGACCAGCGCCGCGAGCGGCTGGTGGAGACCCGGGTGCGGTTCAAGCGCCTGTCGTCCCGCGACATCGAGCGCTACCTCGCCTCGGGGGAGTGGCGCGGCAAGGCCGGGGGCTACGCCATCCAGGGGCTGGCCGGGGCTTTCGTGGTCAAGCTCGTCGGGTCCTACGGGGCGGTGGTCGGCCTGCCGCTCTACGAAACCCTCACCCTCCTGGAGGGGGAAGGCTTTCCCGTACGCGACCGCTGGGGAAGCCCGCTGTGAGCGCCCGCAAGGCTCCGACCTCCGACGTGCCGCCCTGCCCGATCTGCGCCAAGCCGGCGAAGGCGGGCTTCGCGCCGTTCTGCTCGGCGCGCTGCGCCGACGTCGACCTCGGGCGCTGGCTCACCGACCGCTACGCCATCCCGACGCCCATCGACGAGGACGAGGACGGCGAGCCGCCCGAGAGCGGGCCCCGCGGGACGCCCTGAGCGCGGCCCGCTACAAGCCCCCACCGGCACCCCCTCGTCCCGGCCGGACGACCGCACCACGATCCCACAAGGCAGCGATGACATCCCGCCTCGACGAAGCCCGGCGCGCCCTCAAGACCACCTTCGGCTACGACGATTTCCGCCCCGGGCAGGACGAGGTGATCGGGGCCGTCCTCGACGGGACCGACGTGTTCGCGGTGATGCCGACGGGGTCGGGCAAGTCGATGACCTACCAGTTGCCGGCCCTCGTCGAGCATTCGCTCACGGTGGTGGTCTCGCCGCTGATCGCGCTCATGCACGATCAGGTGCAGCAGATGCTCGGCTTCGGCGTCGCGGCCGCCACGCTGAATTCGTCGGTGCCGGAGGCGACCTCCCGCGAGACCTGGCGGCAGATCCGGTCCGGCGACCTGCGCCTGCTGTTCGTCTCGCCCGAGCGGCTGATGATGGAGGGGCTGATCGAGGCCCTGCGCGACGCCGACGTGCGGCGCCTGGCCGTCGACGAGGCGCATTGCGTCTCGCAATGGGGACACGACTTCCGGCCCGAATACCGCGACCTCGCCCGCGCCCGTACCGCGCTCGGCGACGTCCAGACCCTGGCGCTCACCGCCACCGCCGACAAGGCGACGCGGGCCGACATCACCGAGCGGCTGTTTCCCGCCGGGCGCCCGCTCAAGGCCTTCGTCCATTCCTTCGACCGGCCCAACATCCGGCTGACCTTCGCGCCCAAGGACCAGCCGACGCGCCAGATCGAGCGGTTCCTGAAGTCGCGCCGCCAGGAGAGCGGCATCATCTACTGCTCGTCGCGCAAGCGCACCGAGCAACTGGCGGAGGTGCTGGCCAAGGACGGCTTCAACGCCCTGCCCTATCACGCCGGCCTCGACCAGGGCACGCGCATGAAGAACCAGGACACCTTCCTGCAGGAGGACGGCGTGGTGATGACCGCCACCGTCGCCTTCGGCATGGGCATCAACAAGCCCGACGTCCGCTTCGTCTGCCACGCCGACATGCCCTCCAACGTCGAGGGCTACTACCAGGAGATCGGCCGGGCCGGGCGCGACGGCCTGCCCGCCGACACCCTCACCCTCTACGGCCTCGACGACATGTCGTTGAAGCGCCGCCAGATCGACGAGAAGGACGTGCCGGACGAGCGTCGCCGGGTCGAGCGGCGCAAGCTCGAGGCGATGATCGCCCTGTGCGAGGGCGCCCTGTGCCGGCGCCAGTCGCTGCTCGCCTATTTCGACGAGGCGAGCGAGCCGTGCGGGCGTTGCGACCTGTGCCGCGGCGGCGTTTCGCTCGTGGATTCCACGGTGCCGGCCCAGAAGCTGCTCTCGGCGATCGTGCGCACCGGCCAGCGGTTCGGGGCGGCCTACGTCTGCGACGTGGTCCACGGCAAGGAATCCGACCAGATCCGCCGCAACGGCCACGCCGCGCTCAAGACCTTCGGGGTCGGCGCCGACAGGCCGGTGCCGGCCTGGCGGGCGATGCTGCGCCAGCTCTTCGCCGCCGGCGCGGTGGCCGAGAACGCCGACGGGCACGGCGGCCTCAGCCTGACCGGCAAGGGCGAGGACATCCTGTTCGGGCGCCAGACCGTGCAGTTGCGCCCCGACCCCGAGCCGCGCCCCGCCGAACCGCGCGACCGCCGCCGGGCCGGCCCCGTGCGCGACGAGGCCGACCTCGACCTCGATCCGGCGACGGAGGCCCTGTTCCAGCACCTGCGCGGCCTGCGTGCCACCATCGCGCGCTCCGAAGGCATCGCCGCCTTCATGGTCTTCCCCGACCGCACCCTGATCGAGATGGCCAAATCCAAGCCGGTCGACCTCTACGCCCTGCGCACCGTCCACGGGGTCGGCGAGAAGAAGCGCGAGGCGTATGGCGAGCGCTTCGTGGGGGCGATCGCCGAGTTCCTGGCCGGGAGCCCCGCCGCGTCGGCCTGACGCGGTTTCCCCTCGTCGCAGGGTGGCCGGATCGTGTAGGGGACATGTCCCGCGCGCGTCCGAGGCCTCATCGCCCCGGCGCGGCCACAACCGGACGGACGGCCCATCTCCCACGACATCGCGCCCACCGGCACGCCACCCGAGACCCGAGCCAGGGACGCCCTGCCCCGGCAGGTGTTCTACATGCCCGGTTTCGATCCGCGCGAGCCCGAGACCTACTGGGGGTTGTTCCGCCGCGAGGCGCGGCTCACCGCGACGCGGCGGGACACGCCGATCACGGTCGGCGATCCGGTGCGCTCGGCCGACGGGCTGCGGCTCGACTGGGAGCTCGCGAGCGAGGGACAGGCGACCCGCTACACCCTGCTGCGCTGGGACGACATCGTGCGTGCCCGGTTTCCCCGCCCCAACGACCGGCGCTTCGCGGAGACCCTGGCGCTCGGCTGGCGCCTGTGGCGCACCGGTTACCTCAGCGCCTACCGGCGCGAGGCGCGGCGGTTCTACCGGGTCATCGTCGGCATCCACCTGATCTACCTCGGCATCGTGGCGGCGAGCGTCGCCCTCGCCTGCACCATGCTGCTGCTCCCCGCCTCCGTCATGCCGGCGCCTGTCGCCATCCTCGCCGTGCCGGCGGCGGCCTACGCCATCCTGTGGTGGCTGATGCGGATCACCCGCGAGAAGCCGTTCTTCGTCGCCCATCTCGTGGACGACACCGCGTTCACCCATGCCCATGCCAAGGGCGAGGCCCCCGAGATGGAGGCGCGGCTCGACGCCTTCGCGGCCCTGATCCGCGCCGCCGAGGGCAAGGCCAGCGAGATCGTGCTGATCGGCCATTCCTCGTCGAGCTTCTTCGGCTACGAGGCCCTCGACCGGGTGCTCCTGAACGACCCCGACTTCGGCACCCGCGGCACCCCGGTCTCCTTCGTGACGATCGGCAGCGTGATCCCCTGGATCACGCTGGACGCCAACGCGCACGCCAGCCGCGCGGCGCTCGCCCGGGTGGGGGCCGCCGCGGCGATCGGCTGGCTCGACATCCGCACGAAGTGGGACTGGCTCTCGATCCACAAGCGCGATCCGCTCAGCGCCTCGGGGCTGCCCTCGCCCAAAGCGCATCGGCCGGTGGAATTCCACGTGCGGATGCCCGACCTCGTCTCGGAGAAGCGCCTGTCGCGCCGGCGCTTCAACCTGTTCCAGATGCACTTCCAGCTCCTGATGTCGAGCGAGAGCCCCGACACCTTCGACTACATCAGCCTCATCACGGGCGCGGAGCCGATCCACGGGCTGATCGAGCGGTGGCGCAGCGTGAAGGCGCAGCCGATGGGGCAGGAGTCCGCCGAGGTCGAGCGCTGACGGCCGGGTTTTCGTCGCGAAACCGGCGGCCACAAACCGGTGGCCACATCGCGCAAACCTGCTTAGAGCCGTGCCTTCCGGTTCCGGCCGAGCCGGTCGAGGGGAGTCGCATGTTCCGCAACGAAGTTCCGATCACCCCCGAGCTCATCAAGCAGCACGGCCTGACGCCCGACGAGTACGCGCGGTTCCGCGGCCTGATCGGACGCGACCCGACGCTGACGGAGCTCGGCATCGTCTCGGCGATGTGGAACGAGCACTGCTCCTACAAGTCGTCGCGCAAGCATCTGCGCGGGCTGCCGACCACGGGGCCGCACGTGATCCAGGGGCCGGGCGAGAACGCCGGCGTCATCGACATCGGCGACGGGCTGGCCTGCGTCTTCAAGATGGAGAGCCACAACCACCCGAGCTTCATCGAGCCCTACCAGGGCGCGGCGACGGGGGTCGGCGGCATCCTGCGCGACGTCTTCACGATGGGAGCGCGGCCGATCGCGGCCTTGAACGCCCTGCGGTTCGGCTCGCCGGACCATCCGCGCACCCGCCACCTCGTCTCGGGCGTGGTGGCCGGCATCGGCGGCTACGGCAATTCCTTCGGCGTGCCGACGGTGGGCGGCGCCGTCGGCTTCCATTCCCGCTACGACGGCAACATCCTCGTCAACGCCATGGCGGTGGGCTTGGCGCGCACCGACGCGATCTTCTACGCGGCGGCCACCGGCGTCGGTAACCCGATCGTCTACCTCGGCTCCAAGACCGGCCGCGACGGCATCCACGGCGCCAGCATGGCCTCGGCCGAGTTCGACGACGCCTCGGAATCGAAGCGCCCCACCGTCCAGGTCGGCGACCCCTTCGCGGAGAAGCTGCTGCTGGAGGCCTGTCTCGAACTCATGGCCTCGGGCGCCGTCATCGCGATCCAGGACATGGGAGCGGCGGGGCTGACCTGCTCGGCCGTCGAGATGGGCGCCAAGGGCGATCTGGGCGTCGAACTCCAAATCGAGAAGGTGCCGGCCCGTGAGGCCGGCATGAGCGCCTACGAGATGATGCTGTCGGAGAGCCAGGAGCGCATGCTCATGGTCCTCAAGCCCGGCATGGAGGCCGAGGCGCAAGCCATCTTCGTAAAATGGGGCCTCGACTTCGCGGTGATCGGGCACACCACAGACACGCTGCGCTTCGTCGTCAAGCACGACGGCGTCGTCATGGCCGACCTGCCGATCAAGGAGCTCGGCGACGAGGCCCCCCTCTACGACCGCCCCCACATCGCCAACACCCACCAGCCGGTGGTCGCGGCCGCCGAGGTAGCGGCCCCGGTCGGCGACGCCGAGGCGCTGCTGACCCTCCTCGGGTCGCCGGACCTGTCCTCGAAGCGCTGGGTCTACGAGCAGTACGATCACTTCATCGGCGGCAACACCGTCCAAAAGCCCGGCGGCGACGCCGCCATCGTCCGCGTCGAGGACGGTCCCAAGGGTCTGGCGCTCACCTGCGACGTCACCCCGCGCTACTGCGAGGCCGATCCGGTCGCCGGCGGCCGGCAGGCGGTGGCGGAGGCCTGGCGCAACATCACCGCCGTCGGCGGTCGCCCGCTCGCGATCACCGACAACCTCAACTTCGGCAACCCGGAGAAGCCCGAGGTGATGGGCCAGCTCGTGGGCTGCCTCAAGGGCATCGGCGAGGCCTGCCTGGCGTTGGACTTCCCCGTCGTGTCGGGCAACGTCTCGCTCTACAACGAGACCAACGGCGTCGGCATCCTTCCCACCCCGACCATCGGCGGCGTCGGCCTCCTCGACGACGTCACGCGCCACGCAACGATCGCCCTGAAGCGCGAGGGCGACGTCCTGGTGCTGCTGGGCGAGACCGCGGGCTGGCTCGGCCAGTCGGTCTACCTCGCGGTCGTCGCCGGCCGCGAGGAAGGTGCACCACCCCCGGTCGACCTCGCCGCCGAGCGCCGCAACGGCGACTTTTTGCGCGGCTTCATCAGCTCCGGGCGGATCGACAGCGTCCACGACCTCTCCGACGGCGGCCTCGGCATCGCCGTGGCCGAGATGGCCCTGGCCGGCGGCCTCGGCGCGACCCTGGGCGAGGGCCCCGCCGGCGTCCCGGCCCATGCCTGGCTCTTCGGCGAGGACCAGGCCCGCTACCTCCTGAGCACCGACCTCACCACGGCGCAGGACCTGCTGGCGCGCGCAGCGGAACTCGGCATCGCGGCGGCCATCGTCGGCAGCGTCGGCGGCGACGGTTTGACCTTGCCCGGCGGACAGACCATCTCGCTGACGGCCCTGCGCGAGGCGCACGAGGGCTGGCTTCCCGCCTACATGGCGAGCCGGCCGGCCGCCGCCTGACATTTCTTCGAGGAGACACCCGATGCCGATGGATGCGCGCGAGATCGAGGCGATGATCCGGGAAGCGCTGCCCGACGCGAGGATCGAGATCAAGGATCTCGCAGGCGACGGCGACCATTACGCCGCCACCGTCATCTCGTCGGCCTTCAAGGGCAAGACGCGGGTGGCCCAGCACCAGCTCGTCTACAACGCGCTCCAGGGGCGGATGGGGGGTGTCCTCCACGCCCTTGCGCTGACCACGGGCGTCCCCCAGGATTGATCCGCTTCAGCGGGGTCGATCACATGGATCAGCCGAGCCTCTACGACGACGACATCGTGACCTGGGCCGAGCAGCAGGCCGCTGCCGTTCGCGCCCTCGCGTCACGGCCCGATCTGTCGAATGCCCTCGACTGGGAGAACGTCGCCGAGGAGATCGAGAGCGTGGGGCGGTCCCAGATCAGCGCGGTCGAGCAGAAGCTCCTGCAGGTGCTCATCCACGTGCTGAAGTACATGTCTGCGCCGAGTGCACAATCGACCCGATCCTGGCGATCCGAGGTGATCGCTTTTCATGCGGCGGCCCACCGGGCCTACTCTCCCGGCATGCGGCAGCGGATCGACTGGTCGTGGTTGTGGAAGACGGCACGGATCCAGGCGGAAGTCTCCCTCCGGATGTTCGACGATCGCCTCGTCGTGGGCTTACCCGATGCGATACCGTTCACACCCGAAGAACTCGTTTCCGAGACCTTCACGATGGACTGGGCCTTGGAGCGCCTCGCCTCGACCTTGAACAGGCCGGCCGACCATCACTAGATCAAGCCACCAACGAGGACATACCCGATGACCGACGCCAACACCGCCATCAAGGCCGAGATCGAATCCCAGGACGTGGTCGTGTTCATGAAGGGCACGCCGCAATTTCCGATGTGCGGCTTCTCGGGCCAGGTCGTGCAGATCCTCAACCACCTCGAAGTGCCGTTCAAGGGCGTGAACGTGCTCGACGACATGGCCATCCGCGACGGGATCAAGGCCTTCTCGAACTGGCCCACCATCCCGCAGATCTACGTGAAGGGCGAGTTCGTCGGCGGCTGCGACATCACCCGCGAGATGTTCCAGTCCGGCGAACTGCAGCAGTTCCTGGCCGAGAAGGGCGTACCGGTAAAGGCGCCCGCCGCCTGAGCGGCATCGTCACGGAACGTCGGAAAAGGGCGCGGGACCGCTTTGGCGGGCCGCGCCCTTGTCGTGAGGGAGGGTACCGTTCCGTCCAACCACGCTGAGGCAGGGTTGCCACAGCGTCGGTCCATGTGCGCGGCCACTCTTGCGCGGCACGATTTCGCCACGGTTCGGACTTAGCCGTTTGCCTGCAAACGATGCAGCGTTCGGGTCCGTTAACCCCCCGTTTACGGTTTTCGGCAACCCTGCATTCACCATGACGTGTCGCGCTCAGGCGTGGTCTGGCAGAGGGTGGGGACGATCGTGCAGGCACATCAGCGAGACAGATCGCCCGCGCCATCCCGGCATCGCCGCGGACTCCTGTCGCGATCCCTCGCCCTGATGACCGGCATCGCCGCGGGCGTCCTCGGTGGCGCGCACGGGACGCAGGACGCGGTCGCCAACGGCGACACCCGAACGATCTCGATCTTCCATTCCCACACGAAGGAAAGCGCGACGATCACGTTCAAGCGTGACGGGCGCTACGACCGCGCCGCCCTGGAGCAGCTCAACTGGATGCTGCGCGACTGGCGGGTCGACGAGCCGACCAAGATGGACCCGCGCCTGTTCGACACGGTGTGGGAGGCCTACCGCTCGGTGGGCTCGTCCGAGCCGATCACCGTCGTCTCGGCCTACCGCTCGCCGGGTACCAACGCGATGTTGCGCCGCCGTTCGCGGGGCGTGGCCGAGTTCAGCCAGCATACCCGCGGCAAGGCGATGGATTTCTACCTGCCGGACGTCTCGGTCGACCGCATCCGCGCGGTGGGCATGCAGATGCAGCGGGGCGGCGTCGGCTGGTACCCGAGCGCCGGTTCTCCCTTCGTCCACCTCGACGTCGGCTCGGTCCGCTCCTGGCCGCGCATGAGCCACGACCAGCTCGCGCGCCTGTTCCCCGACGGCCGGACCGTCCACCTGCCCAGCGATAACCGTCCGCTCGCCCGCTACGAGGAAGCCCGCGCCGAGATCCTGTCGCGCGGCGGCACCGTGCTGGGCTACACCCAGAACGCCCAAGGCGGCGAGGAGGACGAGGGCCCGAGCCTGAAGGGCTTCTTCGCCGGCCTGTTCGGCGGCGGCAGCCGGCCGAGCGAGGCCCAGATCCAAGCACCGGCCGCGCCCGCCAAGGCACGGACCAGGCCCATCGTCGCCGTCGCCAGCGCCGATCCGGAGGACACGACCGGGACCCGCGCGGCACTGGCTTACGCCGCCGCCGAGCAGACCGCGAAATCCGCCCGTCGCGATGGCCGCGATGCCCAGAGCCTGCTCACCGCCGAGCCGCAGGCGGTGAAGGACACGGTCCAGGCGATCATGCCGGCGCCGCCGCGCCGGCCGTCCGAGTTCGCCGCCGTGGCCGCTGCCCTCGCGATGCCCCTGCCGCCGCCGCGTCCCTCCGTCCAGGTCGCCTCGCTCGGAACCGCCGGCATGGCCAATCTCGGTTCGGTGCCGGCGCGGGCCGCCGCGACGGCGAACCTCGCCGCCGCAGAGCCCGATCCGCTTCCCGCCTCCGCGCGACTGCCGCCGGATTCCGATCCGCGCGCGCAGATGCGCTGGTTGTTCGCCGTCGCGGTCGCCCAGTCGATCGATCGGGTGGCGCCGGTGGTGCATATGGCGGTCGCCCGTCCCCGCACCGAGGGCGCTCCCGACGGTCTCGTCGCCCGGCCGGCCGACGCCATGGCGGCGACCCGCTTCTCGGCGCAAGGATCGCAGGCTCCGGCCACCGCCCGGTTCTCGGGCTCCGCCACGCAGGCCCTCGCCCCGCGCTGATTCCGGCCGGACAGGATGTCCGGTCACGTCACGGACGGGGACCGCCTCAAGGCGCCGGGTCGGCTTTCGAGGCGTCGCCCAAAAGCTCACTGCGTGGGGCCGCTTCCAGGGCGACGCCGCTGCCGTCCTTGAGGCTCACCCCCGTAATCCCGCGCAGAAGAGCCTCGCGCAGCAGCCATTCGAGCTTGAACGCCGCCAGTTCGTGGGACAACCCGGCCGGCCGCACGTTCGAGATGCAGTTGCGCTCGGCATCCGAGCGCCCGACACGGGGCGCGAAGGTGAGGTAGACGCCGAGGCTGTCGGGCGAGGACAGGCCCGGCCGTTCGCCGATGAGCACCACCACCGCGCGGGCCTTGAGTGCCGCGCCGATGCCGTCACCTAGCGCCACCCTCCCCTGCGTCGCCACCACCACCGGGGCGAGGCTCCAGCCGGCCTTGTCGATGTGCGGCTTGAAGGCGGTGAGGAAGCCCGCCGCACCCTCGTGGACGGCACGGGCCGAGAGCCCGTCGGCCACCACGATGGCGAGGTCGACCGGCTCGGCCGGTTCCTGCGTCAATGCGGCGAGGCCGTCCTCGCTCAAGGCGCGCCCGAGGTCGGGCCGGCGCAGGTAGGTCGCGCGGTCGGTGGCGGCGGAAGCCACGGTCAGGGTCGTGAAGCCGAGCGCTTCGATGCCGGCGGCGACCTCGCCGGCGTCCATCGGGGTGTGGACCGCGTCGCGGGCCTGGGCGTGGGCGAGGCCGAAGCGCAGCACCTCGATGGTGGGCAGGCCGGCGCCGGCCCGCCCGAGGCCGATCCGGGCGGGCGTGAGGCGGGCGAGGCGCGCCCAGGGGTCTTCGCCGGTCATGCCGCGAGGTCTCCCGACAGGCCCGGAGCGGCGGCGATGAGCCGGGCGCTCGGCCCCTCCGGCAGCAGTGTCCCGTCGGCGTCGGTCAGCCCGATCTGTTCGAGCCAGGCCTCGAACTCCGGCGCCCGCTTCAGGCCGAGCACCTCGCGGATGTAGAGCGAATCGTGGAACGAGGTGGACTGGTAGTTCAGCATCACGTCGTCGGCACCCGGGATGCCCATGACGAAGGTGCACCCGGCCGTACCCAGCAACGTCAGGAGCGTGTCCATGTCGTTCTGGTCGGCCTCGGCGTGGTTGGTGTAGCAGACGTCGCAACCCAGAGGCAGGCCCATGAGCTTGCCGCAGAAGTGGTCCTCCAGCCCGGCCCTGATGATCTCCTTGCCGTCGTAGAGGTATTCGGGCCCGATGAAGCCGACCACGGTGTTGACCAGCAACGGCCGGAACGGCCGCGCCACCGCGTAGGCGCGCGCTTCCAGGGTCTGCTGGTCGATGCCGTGATGGGCGTCGGCCGAGAGCGCCGAACCCTGGCCGGTCTCGAAGTACATGACGTTGTCGCCCACCGTGCCGCGCTTGAGCGCCAGCGCCGCCTCGTGCGCCTCCTTCAGGATGGGGAGGGTGACGCCGAAGCTGGCGTTGGCCTTCTGGGTGCCGGCGATGGACTGGAACACGAGGTCCACCGGCAGGCCGAGGTTCATGGCGTCCAGCGTCGTGGTGACGTGGGTGAGGATGCAGCCCTGCGTCGGGATCGCGAGGCGCTGGATCAGGTCGTCGAAGAGATGGAGCAGGCCGCCGAGGGTGGAGACCGAATCGGACGCCGGGTTCAGCCCGATCACCGCGTCGCCGCAGCCGTAGGACAGGCCGTCGACGATCGCCGCGGTGATGCCGGCGGCATCGTCGGTGGGGTGGTTGGGCTGGAGGCGCACCGAGAGCCGGCCGGGCAGGCCGATGGTGTTGCGGAACTTCGTCACCACCCGGCACTTGCGGGCGACCAGGATCAGGTCCTGGTTGCGCATCACCTTCGAGACGGCGGCCGCGATCTCCGGTGTGATGCCGGGCGCGATCCGGGTCAGCGTCTCCGGCGAGGCCTTGATCAGGAACTCGCGAAAGTCGCCGACGGTGAGATGGGCGATCTCGGCGAAGGCCGGCGCGTCGTGGCCGTCGAGGATCAGGCGGGTGACGTCGTCGTCCTCGTAAGCGATCAGGGGTCTGGCCAGTATCTCCGCCAGCGGCACCTCCGAAAGGCACCAGCGCGCGGCCATCCCCTCCTCCGCCGTCTCGGCGGCGATGCCCGCGAGCCGGTCGCCGGAGCGCACCGGGGTCGCCTTGGCCATGAGCGTGGCGAGGTCGGCGAACACATGGGTCTTGGGGCCGACGACGTGGCGATAGGGCATCTGCTGAAGGCCTCTCTGCCCAGGTGGATCGGATGTTTCGATCAGCGAGCGGTGCCGTCGTAGCGTTTCAGGAGAAAGTCCAGAGTTTCGCGTAAGATCGGCGCCACGCGAACGACATCACGGTAGTTCTCGTCGGCAAGTTCCTCGGCGAGATAAGCGTGGGACGTCGTGTTTCTATGATCGAGCATATCAAGCCAGACCGTTTCGTCGTGAAGCCATCCTGCTCTAAAGGCTTCTTTCAGACTTTCCCGCGGCGTTCGAGGGCCGAGGCCTTCAAATTCGAGCGCACGCTTCAAGGTTTTCCACATCAACTCCATGGCGATCTCGAAGCGATGGATCGTTCCCTCCGAAACGAGTTCCCGGTCGTTCGGGATCTCCAAGGCCCGTTCCAGGTTGATCACCGCTTTTGTCAGGTTACCCAGGCTATCCTTCAGCTTCCTGTCGCTCATACAACACCACCCCCTGGGCGAGAACGCGATCCCTCAGACGGGGCGGCATCGACTCGATCGGCGTCAGCGAGATCGTGTACAGCGTTCGAAACCGATTGAGCTTGTCCCGCAACGTCGCGAGGCCGGCACGGCCGAGATCGGGCGCCGATACGGCGACGTCGAGGTCGGATCGTTCGTCGTGATCGCCCATCGCCCGCGATCCGAACAGGATCACCCGCTCGACCTGAGGAACACCGGCGATCATATCGAGGGCGGCCTGCGCGCTTTCCGGCAGGCGAACGATCGGATGCCCGTCCGTGATGTCTGGATTTGGCACCTGCACGCCTCCCGCAACGATCCTCGCAGGTGAGACTAGCATTCCGAGCGCCACTACGCCGCCCCTGCATGCGGAGCGGGGATCTCCGTCGAGATCGCGTCGACGGTGCGGATCACCGCGTCGCTCACCCCGTCCGAGCGGGCGATGCGCACCTGCATGGCGGTGGGCTGCATGTTGCCGAAGGGGGTCGAGAACGCGATCTCGGCCGCGTCGCGGCCGACGCCGATGCGCACGAGGCCGTCGAGGTTGGCCTGCCGGGTCGCGTCGAACAGCCACCAGCGCCCGTCGAGATAGGCCTCGAACACTGCGTGGAAGTCGCTCGGCACGAGGCCGTGCGCATAGGCCGAGACGAACCGGGCGGGAATGCCCAGGGCCCGGCAGAAGGCGATCCCGAGATGTGCGAAGTCGCGGCAGACGCCGGCTCGGCGCAGCAGGCTCTCGTCGGCGGTGGTCTCCGCATCGCTTGTGCCGGCCTGATAGGTGATGTGGGTGTGGATCCACGAGCAGATCGCGTTGACGCGCTGGTGGCCCTTGGGCAGGGCGCCGAACTCGGCCACGGCGAAGGGCGTCAGCCGGTCGGAGGAGACGTAGCGGCTCGGCAGCAGGAAGGGCAGGATGTCGAGGGGCAGCCGATTGACCGGGGTCTCGCCGATGGTCGCCGGGTCGGCCCGGAACGGGGTCAGATCCACCGTGGCGTTGTACTCGAGCGAGAACGGACCGGGCTGCACCACGACGCCGAGGTAGCGGTTCTGCAGGTCGGGGGTCACGTAGGTCCGCCGCGGCAGGTCGGGCGCCAGGGTCAGGGCCTCGCTCAGGATCTCCAGGCTTTGGAGGTGGGCGACCTCCACGTTGAAGATGAAGACCGTCTCCGAGAGGATATTGTAGGACAGACTGCAGCCCAGCTCGTATCGCACTCGTCGCTCCCTGGCATCACATCGACCGCCGTTCCGTGCCGCAAAGCAAGGACCGGACCTCGCACAGCCAAGATCGCGAGACGGGCGGGGTTCCACGCGCTCGCGCCAGGCGGGCGTCGGAGAACCGCGTCGCCGCTGCACGATCCGCGACGGCCCGCGGCCACGGCGTGGGTGGCGGCGTTCAGGACGTCGCGGACCGTTCGCCGACGCCCTCCTCCGTCCGCGGCAGCAGCAGTACCGTCAGCGAGCGCACCCCTTGCGCGCCGTGGATCAGCACGCCCTCGATGTCGGCGGTGGCCGAGGGGCCGGTGTGGAGCACGGCGTAATCCGCCCGGGCGAAGTCCGGCCGCCGGTAGGCGGCCTGGATGTTGACCAGGATATCGGCCGGGTCGAGCAGCACGACGAGGTGCTGGGCGAGGTAGGCCACGGCGTTCACCTGCAACTCCGCCTGGGTGAACAGCACGGAACCGGTCTCGGCGACGCCGAACACCGCGCGCACGATCGCCACGTCCACATCGGCCAGATCGGCCGGCAGCGCCACCTGCGCGAGGTCGCGGTTGCCCGCGATCTCGGGCACGGCGGAGGCGATCACCGCGGCGCCGTCGAGACGCTCGCGCACGGCGGCGAACGGGTCTTGGCCGGGCACGACCTCGGCGACCCGCCCGCCCATGCGCTGAAGGCGCTCGCCGAACTCGGCCACGAGATCGTCGCCGACCAGGGGCGCGAACGCCGGGATCTCCGGCAGGGGATGGTCGCCGGCCGGGCGGTTGCGCCGGATCGTGGCGAGGGTGGTCTCGCGCGCGCTCACGATGCGCCGTCCTTCTTCGCAGCGGACGTTCCGGCTCCGGCCTTCTTCCCCATCCGGTTCTGCTTGTACCAGCTGTGGAAGCTCCGGCCCGGGCTGTCGGGCATCTCGCGCGCCTTCCCCCAGGTGTTGAGCGGGTTGTAGACGGCAAAGCGCGGCAGGACCTTCAAGGCGGAATCGGCCGCGCCGATGGCGGCGCGGTAGGCCGCCGGGCGGCTCAGCACCTGGCCCGCCGCCTTCATCATGCCCTGCTTGAGGAGCGGGATCTGGTGCTCCTCGGCCAGCACCTTGCGCCAGGCGAAGATCTGCTCGTGGATGTTGATCTTGACCGGGCAGACGTTGGTGCAGGAACCGTTCATCGTCGAGGAGAACGGCAGGGTCGAGTACTTCCGCTTGTTGAAGGTCGGATCGATGATGAGACCGATCGGCCCCGAATAGGTGGCGCCGTAGCTCAAGCCTCCGCTGCGCCGGTAGACCGGGCAGGTGTTCATGCAGGCGCCGCAGCGGATGCATTTGAGCGAGGTCCAGAACTCCTCCATCCCGAGCCGCTCCGAACGGCCGTTGTCGACCAGCACCATGTGCATCTCGGTGCCCTTGCGGGGCGCCCGGAAATGCGAGGTGTACTGGGTGATGGGGGAGCCGAGCGCCGAGCGCGAGAGCAGGCGCAGGAACACGCCGAGATGCTCGATGCGCGGGATCAGCTTCTCGATGCCGATGGAGTGGATCTGGAGCTTGGGCACGTTGCCCGAGAGATCGGCGTTGCCCTCGTTGGTGCAGGTCACCACCGTGCCGGTCTCGGCGATGGCGAAGTTGCACCCCGTCAACCCGGCGTCCGCCTCCAGGATAAGCGGACGCGTGTGCATGCGCTGGCTCTCGGCGAGGTACTTGGCATCGTCGTTCTCCGGGTCGGTGCCCATGGTGCGGGCAAACACCTCGGCCACGTCGAAGCGGGTCTTGTGCACGGCCGGCACCACGACGTGGCTCGGCTCCTCGTCGTCGAGCTGCTGGATGCGCTCGCCGAGATCCGTCTCGATCACCTCGATGCCGGTGGTCGCCATGTAGTGGCGAAACCCGCATTCCTCGGTCAGCATCGACTTCGACTTGATCAGCGACCTGGCGCCGTGATCCTTGAGGATGCCGTGGACGATGCGGTTGTGGTCGGCCCCGTCGGTCGCCCAATGCACGTGGACGCCGTTGGCCTTGGCGGCCGCCTCGAACTGCTCGAGGTAGTGGTCGAGGCGGCTCAGCGTGTGGGTCTTGATGGCGGAGGCGAGCTCGCGCAGCTCCTCCCACTCCGGGATGCCGAAGGCGGCGGTGTCGCGCTTGGTGCGCAGGTCCCAGAGCCGTGCGTCGTGGGCGGCCTGGTGCAGCGGGGCGGCGAGGAAGCGTTCGGCCGCCTCGGCCTGGTCGATCGGCCGGTCGCCGCGGATCTTGGCGCCGCGCGGCTGGGCCTCCCGCGGGGCTTTCACCGCCACGGGCTTCGTCGCGGCCTCGGCATGCTGGAGGGGGCGCCCGTCCTGGCCGCGGGCGCTCTCGGCCGGGGGCTCGGAGAGGCGGGGCTGGTCCTCGATGCTCATGCTGTCGCTCCATTGAGGATGCGGGCGATGTGGATGAACTTGAGCGGCACGCCGACCCGGTCGGCACAGCCCTTCTGGTGCATCAGGCAGGAGGAATCGGCCGAGACCACGTAGTCGGCCCCCGCCCTGGCCTGGTCGGCCACCTTGTCGTAGCCCATCTTGGCCGAGACCGCCGGCTCGAACACGCTGAAGGTGCCGCCGAAGCCGCAGCATTCGTCGGGCCGCGCCAGCTTGACCACCTCGATGCCGGAGACCTTGGCCAGGAGATCGAGGGGCTTGGAGAAGGCCGGCGCGTTCAGTTCCGACGGCTTGGCATGGTGGATGCCGCGCAGGGCGTTGCAGTTGGAGTGATAGGCGACCTTGTGGGGGAAGCGCGCCCAGGGAAACGCCTCGACCTTCAGCACGTCGTGCAGGAACTCCACCAGTTCGTAGGTCCTTTCCCGCACCGCCGTCACCTCGGGGGTCTGCGGGATCGCGGTCAGATGTTCGCGCACCTGGTGCGCGCAGGAGCCGGACGGGGTCACGACGTAGTCGAAGCCGGTGAAGTTCCTGACGAACAGAGCCTCGGTGGCGGCGGCCTCGGCGTGGCAGCCGGTGTTGGTCATCGGCTGGCCGCAGCAGGTCTGGTCGAACGGGTATTCGACGTCGAGCCCCAGGCGTTCGAGCAACTCCAGGGTGGCGATGCCCACCTCCGGCTCGAAGGCGTCGACGTAGCACGGCACGAACAGTCCGATGCGCATGGCGTTTCCATATCGTTCTCGTCCAGCCCGCGTGCGCTTCCCTCCCCGCAAGGGGGAGGCGAGACGAGTCGGCCCGTTTCCAGTTTGGAAAAGCTCTACCGAATCACGTTCGTCTTCGCCAGATCGAGTACCGCGTCACCGCGTCCGCTCATCACGGCGCGCAGGACGTAGAGGCTGAAACCCTTCACCTGCTGGCCGTCGATCTTCGGGGGGATCGACAGCTCCTGGCGGTTCACCACCACGTCGAGGACGGCGGGGCCGTCGTGGGCCAGCACCCCGCGGGCGGCGGCCTCCAAGTCGGCCGGGTCCTCGACGCGCACGGCGTGAATGCCGGCGGCCCGGGCCATGGCGGCGAAATCCGGGTTCTCGAGTTCGACGCCGGTCTCGAGATAGCCCGCGGCCTTCATCTCCATCTCGACGAAGCCGAGGGAGCCGTTGTTGAAGATCACCACCTTCACCGGCAGCTTTTCCTGGCGCAGGGTGAGGAGGTCGCCCATCAGCATGGTGAAGCCGCCGTCGCCCGAGAGCGACACCACCTGCCGACCCGGCTGGGCCGCCTGCACGCCGATGGCTTGCGCCATGGCGTTGGCCATGGAGCCGTGCACCCACGATCCCAGCAGCCGGCGCTGACCGTTCATCCTGAGGTAGCGGGCCGCCCAGATCGTCGGGGTGCCGACATCGGCGGTGAAGACCGCGTCCTCGGCCGCCGCATCGCTCAGGACCTTCGCCAGGTACTGCGGATGGATCGGCGATGCCGTCCCGGCCTTGAGGCCGAACCAGCCCGACTTCGGCGTTCCGGTGGCCAGATCGTCGAGATCCTCGCGGGCCTTGGCGTAGTGCTTCAGGCTCGCATCGAGCCACGCGCGGTCGGCCTTCACCGTGAGCTTGGGCAGGAGCGCCCGCAGGGTGTCGCCGACGTCGCCCACGAGGCCGAGTGCGAGGCGGCTGCGCCGGCCGAGTTGCTCGGGCCGGATGTCGACCTGCGCCACCTTGGCGTCGCCGGGATAGAACTGCTTGTAGGGAAAATCGGTGCCGAGCATCAACAGCGTCTCGCAGCCCATCATCGCGGCATAGCCCGACGAGAACCCGATCAGCCCGGTCATGCCGACATCGTAGGGATTGTCGTATTCCACGACGTCCTTGCCGCCGAGCGCATGGACGATCGGACTCTTGAGCCTGCCCGCCACGGCCAGGAGGTCGGCGTGGGCTCCGGCGCAGCCGCGCCCGCACAGCAGGGTGACCTTGGCCGAACCGTTGAGGAGCTCGGCCAGGGCGTCGAGGTCGCGGTCGGCCGGCCGGACCAGCGGACGCGGCGGCTTGAGGCCGGGATTGGGCGAGGCCGCGCGCTTGGGCGCATCCATCTGCGCCACGTCGCCGGGGATGATGACGACGGAAACGCCGCGCTGGCCGATCGCCGCGCGCAGGGCGTTCTCCAGGACGAAGGGCAGTTGGGCCGGGTCCGAGACGACCTCGCAATAATGGCTGCATTGCGTAAACAGCGCCTTGGGGTCGGTCTCCTGGAAGTAGCCCGAGCCGATCTCGGCCGAGGGGATGTGGGCGGCGATGGCCAGCACCGGGGTGCGGCTGCGGTGGCAGTCGAACAGGCCGTTGACGAGGTGGACGTGGCCCGGCCCGCAGGAACCGGCGCAGACGGCGAGCTCGCCGGTGATCTGGCTCTCGGCGCCAGCGGCGAAGGCGCCGACCTCTTCGTGGCGGACGTGGACCCAATCGATGACGCCGCGCGCCCGGATCGATTCCGTCATCGCGTTGAGGCTGTCGCCGACCACCCCGTAGATGCGGCGGACCCCCACCTGCTGCAGGGTCTCGACGAGGAAATCGGCGACGGTGGCGATGCGCATGGTGCGGTTCCCGTGTTCAGGAGCCGAACCGCCGGGTCCGGTCACCCGTTCCCGTGAAACGTCAGGCGCCGATCTCGGCCACCGTCGGGGCGATGACGGCGAACAGGTCGCCCAGGGTCGCCAGGCTCGCCGCCTGCAGGGCCGCGGCCGGCACGATGCCGCCGTCGAGCCCGGGAAGGGCGCGGGTGGCGGTGGCGGAGGCGACCACGGTCGGGCTGAACCCGAGGTTGAAGGCGCCGCGCGCCGTCGAGTTGATGCACATGTGCGTCATAAACCCGGCCAGGATCACCGATTTGACGCCCGCCGCCTCCAGCCGCGCCTGGAGGTCGGTGCCGACGAAGGCGTTCGGAAAAGTCTTCACGATCACCGGCTCGTCGCCCTGCGGTGCGACCTCGGGGCTGATCGCGCCGATCGGCGCGGTGACGTCGTAGGGCGAGCCCGGCCCGGCATCGTGCTGGACGTGGAACACGGGAATGCCGGCGGCGCGGGCGCGGGCGAGCAGGCTTTGGGCCTCCAGCAACGCGGGCTCGACGCCCTCCAACCGCATCACGCCCTCGCGATAGGTGTTCTGCAGGTCGATCATCACGAGGGCGGAGCCGGACAGGGCGGCCGGCGCGGGACTGAGGCCGGAGACATCGCGCAGCGTCTTGAGGGGCGTGTCCGAAGCGGTCATGGCGGTGGTTCCCGATTGTTGGGGCAGGACTCGGCCGCGAACAAGCGGGGTTTGCGGATCGCGGTCAAGACGACACCGAAGATGCACGCGGCACCACGGCATCGGCGTCCGACGCGAAAACCTGTCCCGGCGTCCTCCACGGCCTAGCCTCGCCCGGCGCCGGGCGGCTAAGACTGCCGCGCCACGACCGTGACTTCACGGTCGCCATCGTCCCCTTCCCTGGTCGGCCGGGGTACATCAAGCGGTCAGGACACACGAACCGGATGACCTCGACCCCGCCCGACGACGCCGACCGCAAGGGTCCGACGACGGTCCAGGACACGCCCGCCTCCGCCAGGCAGGCCCCCGGCCCCGAGCCGAAACCCGCGCCCGACATGGCGGCCATGGCGGCATCGGCCCCGGCCGAGCCTTCGCGCACGACGCCCTCGCCTGCCGCGACGCAGCCGGGCGCCACGGAGCCCGATCCACGGGCGGCGGCCGGGGAAGCGGTGGCGGCCGCACGCGTCCTCGCCCGTCAGCTCGGCATCCTCGCCGCCGGCGCGGCGCGCTCAGGCGGCCGGCGCGGGCGCAGCGTGATGGGCCGCCTGGCGGCCGGCAGCGCGGCGGCAGGCGCCACCCTGGCCGCGCGGCTGCGCACCAAGCCGGCCCCGGCGGACGTGCCGACGCCACGATCGGGCACCGGGTCCGCGCCACCTCCCGCCACGGGCCGCCGCCGGCAGGTACCCTTCGCCGTCGGGATGGCCTGCGCCGTCACGGCCTTCGCGATCGCCGGCTACCTCCTGTGGATCCTGGCGACGCTGCCGCCGCTGGGCGGCGTCGTGACGGAGAACGAGCGCCGGGCGATCACGGTGGAGGCCGACGACGGCCGGGTCTTCGCCACGCGCGGGGTGTTCCAGGGCCAGAAGCTGGTGGCCGCCGACCTGCCGCCCCACCTCGCCCAGGCGATCATCGCGATCGAGGACAGGCGGTTCTATTCCCACTGGGGGGTGGACCCGCGCGGCCTCGCCCGGGCGATCTGGCGCAACCTGTCGAGCGGCGGCGTGCGCGAGGGCGCCTCCACCATCACCCAGCAGTACGTCCGCCTGACCTCGCTGACGCAGGAGAAGACCCTGCGGCGCAAGCTGCAGGAGGCCATCCTGGCCCTGCGCGCCGAGAGCCAGATGACCAAGCAGGAGATCCTGCTCGGCTACCTCAACACCGCCTATTTCGGTGCCGGCGCCTACGGCGTCGATGCGGCGGCACGGCGCTACTTCGGCAAGCCGGCCAAGACCCTGACCCTGCCGGAATCGGCGATGCTCGCCGGCCTCGTGCGCGCGCCCTCGCAGCTCTCGCCGACCCGGAACTTCGGCGGCGCCAAGGAGCGCGCCGACGTCGTCCTCCAGACCATGGTCGAGACCGGCGCCATCACCACGGCGGAGGCCGACAAGGCGCGGGCCGAGACCATCACCCTGCGCACGCCGCCCGAGACGCCGCCGGGCACCAACTTCTTTCTCGACGTGGTGGCCGCCGATGCCAAGCGCCTCGCCGACACCACCGGCGACGTCACGGTGCGCACCACCCTGAACCTCGACCTGCAGAGCCTGGCCGAGGGCATCGTCGCCCGCCGCCTCGATGCGGAGGGGGTCAAGAAGAAGGCCTCCCAGGCGGCGATGGTGGTGATGTCGAAGGACGGCGCCATCCTCGCCATGGTCGGCGGCCGCGACTACGAGGAGAGTCAGTTCAACCGGGCGACGCAGGCCAAGCGCCAGCCGGGATCGCTGTTCAAGCTGTTCGTCTACCTCACCGCCTACGAGAAGGGCTACACGCCGGAAACCGTGCTGGTGGATCGGCCGATCCAGATCGGCGAATGGGAGCCGCAGAACTCCAACAACCGTTTTCGCGGGGCGGTGCCGCTGCGCAGCGCCTTCGCCCTCTCCATCAACACCATCGCCGCCCAGATCGCCGACGAGGTCGGCATCCCGGCGGTGATCGAGACCGCCCGCCAGCTCGGCGTCCAATCCGACCTGCCCAACCTGCCGAGCCTCGCCCTCGGCTCGGCCGAGGTGACGCTTCTGGAGATGACCCGCGCCTACACCGGCGTGCTCGCCAACCGCACCGGGCTCGAGAGCTTCGGGGTCCACGCGATCCGCGGCGGCACCCCCCAGCCGCTCTACCTGCGGCCCGAGCCGAAGGCCGGCGTGCCGCTGCCCGGCGAGAGCCGGACGATGATGCTCGATTCGCTCCAGGCGGTGGTCGACGGGGGCACCGGCAAGGCGGCCCGCGTCGCCAACATTCCCGTCGGCGGCAAGACCGGCACGACCCAGGACTACCGCGATGCCTGGTTCGTCGGGCTCACCCCGGACCTCGTGGTGGGAGTCTGGGTCGGCAACGACGACAACACGTCGATGAACAAGGTCAGCGGCGGCGACCTGCCGGCCGCCATCTTCCGCGACTTCGTCGAACGGGCTTCCGCGCAGATGGCCAAGGCCCGTAAGCGCCCCTCCGCCGCCCGGGCGCAGCCGGCTCCCGCCGCCGCCCCGCCGTCGACGCCGGCGAGCGCCGACCTGCGCGGCGTGCCCGAGGTGATCGACACCGGCACGCTGGCCTTCCGCGGCCGCGTCGTGCGGCTCCTGGGCGTCGAGGGCGAGGGCGGCGCCCTCGCCCGCCAGCTCGCCCGCTACCTGCGTCGCCGCGAGGTCACCTGCGCCGCTCCTCCCGAGCCGGCGGCGGGGACGCCCGGCACGGTCCGCTGCCAGATCGACGGCGACGACCTCGCCTCGCTGATCCTGGCGGCGGGCGGCGGACGGGCGGGCGAGGATGCGCCGGCCGACCTCCTCGCCGCGGAGGAGCAGGCCCGCTCCGAGCGGGCCGGTCTGTGGCGGCGCGAGCGATGAGACGACACGACGCTTTCCGGCCGAAAGACCCCATGCCATAATGCCGCGAGGCGACGCTCAAGGTCGCGCATGGAGGTGGGCGGATGGCATTCTTCCTCGGGATCGGCGGACCCTGGATCGTCCTGATGATCCTCGACCTCCTGTCGACCAAGCGTGATCTCGACACGCTTCCCGCCGAGCAGCGGCGGCCCTGGAACGAACGCCTGGAATATCTGCTCCAGCACCGCGATCCGGTGCCCTCCCCGATCCGGCGGCGCGGCTGAGGCCGCGGGGAACCCACACTCCGGCGTCGGGAGAGACCGCAACCTCCGCCGCCTGAGACACGATCGGGCAGGCCGCTGGCGCGTCGCTCCCGGCGCGACGTTCGTCAGGGATCAACGATGCCGCCTGCCGGTTCCCATGGCGAAAGCCACCTCATCGACCGGATCGGTTGGCTCCGGGCGGCCGTGCTCGGCGCCAACGACGGCCTCGTGTCGACGGCGAGCCTGATCGTCGGCGTCGCCGCCTCGGCGGCGGCATCGAGCGAGATCCTGGTGGCGGGCTGCGCCGGGCTCGTGGCCGGTGCCATGTCGATGGCGGCCGGCGAATACGTCTCCGTCAGTTCGCAGGCGGATACCGAGCGGGCGGACCTGGCCCGCGAACGCGCCGAACTGCTGCAGGATCCTGCCGCCGAACGCGAGGAGCTGGCCGGGATCTACGTGGCGCGCGGCCTCGACCACGACCTCGCCCGGCGGGTGGCCGACCAGCTGATGGCCAAGGACGCGCTGGGCGCCCACGCCCGCGACGAACTCGGCATCTCCGAATTCACCACCGCACGGCCGATCCAGGCGGCGCTGACCTCGGCCGCAACGTTCTCGGCCGGCGCGGCCCTGCCGCTCGCGGTCGCCTGGGCGTCTCCGGCCCACCTCGTCGTCTACCTGGTCTCGGGCGCGTCGCTGGTGTTCCTGGCCGGGCTCGGGGCACTCGGCGCCAGGGCGGGCGGGGCCGGGGTTGTGCGCGCCACCCTGCGCGTGGCGTTCTGGGGTGCCCTCGCCATGGCGGTGACGGCGGGTATCGGCCGCCTCGTCGGCACGGCGGTCTGACCCGACGACCGTCGTCGTCCGAGACCGTCGTTGTCCGAGACCGTCGTTGTCCGAGACCGCCGTCAGCGGGCGCGATGGCGCGAGGCCGTCGCCACGAGGCCGTAGAGCACCCCGGCGTTGAGGAGATGCCAGAGGAAATGCGTGCCCGTCGGCAGGCTTTGGCAGAGCGCCGTATCGACGGTGCGCAGGGTGAGCGAGAGGGCGAACAGCGCCGCGAGGCCGATGAGCGCCGAAGAGGACCGTCGCGCCGACGCCTCCTGTCCTTTCGTCAGGCGCAGGGCCGCGGCGACGCCCACCAGGGCGAGCACCGCCGGCAGGTACGACAGCGAGCCGTTCGTCCGCAGACCGAGCGAAGGCCCGGCGATCGCGTCGAGAGCCGGCTCCAGACCGATGTTGAAGCCGGCGAACGACAGCGTGACGAGGATGGCCGCCGCGCTGCCCAGCCCGAGGAAACGGCGCATCGCCAGCAGGAAGTAGGCGTAGATGAACAGCGCGATCGGGACGACGTCGGCAAAGAGCGACCAGCGTACCGCGACGGTGTGGAACAGGAACGAGCCGAGGCCGACGACGGCGATCAGGCCGGCCAGGGCCAGGGCGGCCGGATCGGCGGCCGCGGCCCGCCGCTCGCGCCGGAGCAAGGCGACGGCGGCGAGCAGGAAGGCTCCGTTCGAGACGGCATTGAGCGGCTCGGCCCAGAACGACGCATCGCCGCGCTCGCAATAGGCCCGGATGGGGACGAACCAGGTCTCGGTCACCACGCGGCTCCCGGTTGCGGCGGCGCGAGGGCCACGGCTCGCCTTGCCAGCGGCCTGCGAAGGCCCGATGACGGGCCGCCCCTCCTCTCGCCAGCCAGATCAGAGCCCATGCGGATCGCCACCTGGAACGTCAATTCGATCAAGCAGCGGGTCGGGCATCTCACGGCCTTCCTCACGCAGGCCAAGCCCGACGTGGTCTGCCTGCAGGAGCTGAAATGCCAGGACGTGGCCTTCCCGCGCGACGAGATCGTGGCGGCGGGGTATTCCGTCGAGACCCTGGGCCAGAAGGCCTACAACGGCGTCGCGCTGCTGGTGCGCGCGCCGCTGGCCATGAGCGAGATCCGCCGCGGCCTGCCGGGCGACGAGGCCGACGAGCAGGCCCGCTACATCGAGGCGCTGATCTCCGGCGATGATCTGGCGCCGGTACGGGTGGCCTCGATCTACCTCCCCAACGGCAACACGGCGCCGGGACCGAAGTACGACTACAAGCTCGCCTTCATGGGCCGCCTGCGCGCCCATGCCCGCCGGCTGCTGGAAGCCGAGGAGGCGCTGGTTCTGGCGGGCGACTACAACGTCATTCCCGAGCCGGAGGATGCCGCCAACCCCGAGGCCTGGGTCGCCGACGCGCTGTTCCTGCCTCCGACCCGCGCCGCGTTCCGCGCGCTGTTGGCGGAAGGGTTCACCGAGGCGCTGCGGGCCTGCGACGGGAGCAGCGGCCTCTACACCTTCTGGGACTACCAGGCCGGCTGCTGGCAACGGAACGCCGGCATCCGCATCGACCACCTGCTGCTCTCGCCCCAGGCCGCAGACCGGCTGGTCTCGGCATCCGTGGACAAATCCCAGCGCGGCCTCGAGAAGCCCTCCGACCACGTGCCGGTGACGGTGGACCTCGCCGATCGCTGAACCCGGACCCATATGGAGCGCGACGGCCGCGCCCCGCGCCCCTCCCGGGCCCGGTCGCTTCTACCCACCTCAGGAACGCTTCCGCATGATCCTCTACGGCACCAGCCTGTCTCCCTACGTCCGCAAGATCCTCGTCGCCCTGGCCGAAAAGGGTGTCGAGGCCGAACACAACCCCTGCTTCTTCCATTCCCCCGACGCGGCGTTCCAGTCGGCGAGCCCGCTGGGCAAGATCCCGGCGATCGACGACGGCGGCTTCAAGCTCGCCGATTCCTCCGCGATCCTGTTCTACATCGAGGCCAACCACCCGACGCCGGCCCTGCTGCCCACCGAGGCCAAGGCGCGCGGCCGCGCGATCTGGTTCGACAAGTTCGGCGACACCGAGCTGTTTCCCGTGCTGATCACGCCGTTCTTCAACCGAGTGGTGAAGCCCAAGATGATGGGCCAGCCCTGCGACGACGCGGCGATCGACAAGGCCCTCACCGTGGACCTGCCCAAGCTCTACGACTACCTCGAGACCCAGGTCGACGGCCCCTACCTCGTGGGCGACGCCTTCTCGATCGCCGACATCTCCATCGTCACCGGCTTCCACAACCTGAAGCTCGCCGGCGAGGAGGTCGATGCGGGCCGCTGGCCCAAGCTCGCGGCCTATGTGGCGGCGACGCTGGAGCGGCCGTCGTTCGTGAAGGCGGTGTCGGCCTCCACCGGCGGCTGACCGCGGCATCGCTTGGCGGTTCGTATCCCGCGCTGATCAGGCCGCGTCGTGTTCCAGATGGTACGGCTTGATCAGCAGGGCCATCGCCAATGGCTAGGCGTCGCTGATCGTACGGATCTGGTCCGAGGTCAGGCGCTGTGGTCGCTCAGCGCGCAATGAAACAGGGCACGCCACGCGGATTCTCTCCGTGGGTGCTTGTCCTGGAAGGCCGGAAGGCTGCGCTCAGCGACGACCTGCATTCAACGCCGCCGCTTGGCCGATCCCGTCACCTGGGTCTGCACCTGTGTCTGCGCCTCGGCGCGGTCGGTCTCGCTGGCCTGGGTCCAGGCCTTGTCGTAGAGGGCGACGATCCAGTCGTCCTTGCGGCCCTGAGCGGCTTCACGGGCGAGCGACAGCCACATCAGGCCGCGCGAGCGCTGGACCGGCACGCCCTGGCCGTTGATGAGCAGTTGGCCGAGCAGCGCCTGGGCCGGGGCATGCCCCTTCTCCGCAGCGAGGTTGAACCAGCGCGCGGCCTGGCGCGGATCGGATTCGACGCCGGTGCCGTCGAGGTAGAGCCGCGCGAGGTTGTACTGCGCGTTCGGGTCGCCGAAGTACGAGGCCGCGTAATTGAACATGTCGTAGGCGCGCTCGGGGTTGGGGCGCACGTAGGTGCCCTTGATCCCGTCGAGGAAATAGGCGCCGAGCGCCGTGAAGGCGCTGGCCACCACGCCCGAGTTCTGGGCGTCGGGGCCGTCGTCGGTGGTGTCGTCGGCGATCCGGGAGAAGAACTCGAAGGCCTTGAGGTCGTCGTGGGGCACGCCGTCGCCCTCGGCGTACATGCGGCCGAGCTTCCACAACGCGAGGGCGTGGCCCTGGCCGGCGGCGTATTCGAGGGCGCGCGCCGCGCCCTCCTTGTCGCCGGCGTTGTAGTCGCGCACGCCCGAGCGCAGGGCCTCGCGGGCGGTGCGATAGTTCCCGGCCGGCACGGGCGTGCGGGCGGCGGCATCGAGGGCCTGGCTCGGCGGGATGCCGGGCAGCAGTGTCCCGGCCACGACCGCGGCCGCCGCCAGGGCGAGGCGCAGCCGAGCGGAAACCGCGGGCCGGCCGGGATCGGCCCCGGCCGGCCGCACGGGCCGGCTGAGGTCAGTCCTAGACATCCGCATAGGCTTGAATCTCCTCGGCGCCGCCCGGATGGGTCACCGCGCCGTCCACCGCAGGCCCGACGGTCTGCATGTACTTCCAGAGATAGCCCGAGGTCGCGGAGTTGGTCCGCGGCGTCCAGGCGGCCCGGCGCGCCGCCATCTCGTCGTCCGACAGGGCGACGTCGAGGGTGCCCTTGATCGCGTCGAGCGTGATGACGTCGCCGTCGCGGATCAGGCCGATCGGCCCGCCGATGGCGGCTTCCGGCCCGACGTGGCCGACGCAGAAGCCACGGGTGGCGCCCGAGAAGCGTCCGTCGGTGATGAGCGCGACCTTGTCGCCCATGCCCTGGCCGTAGAGGGCGGCGGTGGTCGACAGCATCTCGCGCATGCCCGGGCCGCCCTTCGGGCCCTCGTAGCGGATGACGAGAACCTCGCCCTCCTTGTAGGTGCGCTTCTGGACCGCCTCGAAGCAGGCTTCCTCGCCGTCGAACACCCGGGCCGGGCCGGTGAACACCTGCTTGTCGGGGCCCATGCCGGCGACCTTCACGATGGCGCCTTCGGGAGCGAGGTTGCCGCGCAGGCCCACGACGCCACCGGTGACGGTGATGGGGGCGTTGGCCGGGCGGACCACGTCCTGGTCCGGGTTCCAGGCCACGTGCTCCATGTTCTCGGCCATGGTGCGGCCGGTAACGGTCAGGCAGTCGCCGTGCATGAAGCCGTGGTCGAGCAGCGTCTTCATGAGGAGCGGGATGCCGCCGACCTCGAACATGTCCTTGGCGACATAGCGCCCGCCCGGCTTCAGGTCGGCGATGTAGGGCGTGCGCTTGAAGATCTCGGCGACGTCGAACAGGTCGAACTTGATGCCGCACTCGTGCGCGATCGCCGGCAGGTGCAGCGCCGCGTTGGTGGAGCCGCCCGAGGCGGCCACGGCGGCCGCGGCGTTCTCCAGGGACTTGCGCGTGACGATGTCGCGCGGGCGGATGTTCTTGGCGATGAGCTCCATCACCTTCTCGCCCGCGGTCATGCAGAATCTGTCGCGGATCTCGTAGGGGGCGGGCGCGCCGGCCGAATAGGGCAGCGCCAGGCCGATCGCCTCGGAGACCGTGGCCATGGTGTTGGCGGTGAACTGGGCGCCGCAGGCCCCGGCCGAGGGACAGGCGACCTGCTCCAGCTCGTCGAGGTCTTCGAGGCTCATGTCGCCGACGGCGTGCTTGCCCACCGCCTCGAACAGGTCCTGCACGGTGACCGGCTTGCCGCGGAACGAGCCGGGCAGGATCGAGCCGCCGTAGATGAAGATCGACGGCACATTGAGGCGCACCATGGCCATCATCATGCCGGGCAGGGACTTGTCGCAGCCGGCCAGGCCCACGAGGGCGTCGTAGGCATGGCCGCGCATGGTCAGCTCAACGGAATCGGCGATGACCTCGCGCGAGGGCAGCGAGGCGCGCATGCCGGCGTGGCCCATGGCGATGCCGTCGGTGACGGTGATGGTGCAGAACTCGCGCGGGGTGCCGTTGGCGGCCGAGACGCCCTTCTTCACCGCCTGCGCCTGGCGCATCAGCGAGATGTTGCAGGGCGCCGCCTCGTTCCAGCAGGAGGCCACGCCGACCAACGGCTGGTGGATCTGCTCCTTGGTGAGGCCCATGGCGTAGAGATACGAGCGGTGCGGCGCCCGCTCGGGCCCCTCCGTGACGTGACGGCTCGGAAGTTTCGACTTGTCTGTGGTCCGCACGTCCATCGCCTGTCCCGCGCCCCCGGTCCGTTGTGCATGGACGCCGGATCGTCCCCTTCGCGGATGCGGGCGCGCTCACCGCCGGCGAGGCGATGGGGCGACCGGTTCGGCGCGTTGGGCGAATGACCCGAAATCCTGCGGTAACGCGTTGGGGAAAAAGCCGTTTACCGCGGATGCTGAGGTGGTCCCGGTTTATGGCGGGATCGCGGCGAATGAGGGCGTCTCCCAAGGCGATGTCGGGATGCTTTTGGGGTGTGTCGGCACCGCCACAGCCACGGTTCGACCGGACACCCCTGCCCTTCTCCGTGGACGCGTTTGGGCGCGAGGGCGGGCAGGAGCGCCCCGCCCGCCGACGCCTCACCGGGATCGCGGCGAGAACCGCAGCCACCTCCGGCCGGACCTAGCCGGCGGGATCGGACGCCGTCGTCATGGCACGGGCGGCCGCTGCCGGCTCGCCGCGCGCCCGGCGGCACGCCTCCCCGCCTCACGCGGGTAAGCGTTGCTGGCTTCGCCCGGTAACGCCTGGGATGCGGTCAGGCCGCGCGCACCGTCGCGAGGAAACGCGTGACCTCGGCCGACAGGTGCTCGGACTGGCGCGACAGCTCGGAGGCCGCGCCCAGCACCTGGGTCGCGGCCGCGCCCGTCTCCTCGGCGGCCCCCGCCACGCTGGCGATATTGGCCGTGACGTCGCCGGTGCCGCTCGACGCCTGCGCCACGTTGCGCACGATCTCCTGCGTCGCTGCGCCCTGCTCCTCGACGGCGGCCGCGATAGAGGTGGCGACCCCGGAGATTTCCTGGATGCGATCGGTGATGACGCCGATGGCCGTGACCGCCTGACCCGTCGAGGTCTGGATGCGGGCGATCTGGCTGGAGATCTCCTCCGTCGCCCGGGTCGTCTGGCCGGCCAGGTCCTTGACCTCGGCGGCGACCACCGCGAAGCCCCGCCCCGCCTCGCCCGCGCGGGCCGCCTCGATGGTGGCGTTGAGCGCCAGGAGGTTGGTCTGGCTGGCAATGGACGAGATGAGCCCGACGACGTCTCCGATGCGGGCCGCGGCCCCGCTCAGCTCCTGGACCAGCGCACCGGTGCGGTCGGCCTCGAACACCGCCTTGCGCGCCAGTTCGGCCGAGCCGTCGACCTGCCGTCCGATCTCCTGGACCGACGAACCGAGCTCTTCGGCCGCGGCCGCGACGGTGCTGACGTTGGTGGCCGCCTCCTCGGCGGCGGTGGCGACGCTGATCGATTGCGTCGCCGTCTCCGTCGCCGTGGCGGTCATCGTCCGGGCGGTGGCCTGCAACTCGGTGGCCGAGGCCGACACCATGCCGATGACACCGCCGACCGCGGTCTCGAAATCGTCCGCCATCTGGCGCATGCCGGCCTTGCGCTGCTCCTCGGCGGCCAGACGGGCATCGGCCGTCTCGGCCTCGATGCGGCGGGCCCGGACGAGATTGTCCTTGAAGACCGCGACGGCGCTGGCCATCGCGCCGATCTCGCTGCGCTCGCCCGCATGCGGGACGCCGACGGTGGTGTCGCCCTGCGCCACCGTCTCCATCACGCCGGCCATCCGCCGGACGGGCACCGAGATCGTGGTGACGGCGATGCAGCCGATCGCCACGGTGACCGCCGCGACCAGGGCCAGGACGACGGCGATGCCGAAGCGACCGCTCTCACCGAGGGCGATGGCTACGACGGCGGCCTGCTTCGCGGAGGTTTCGTTGAAGTCGAGTTCGGCCTTCAAGGCGGCACGGGCGGCGTTGAGGGCCGGCAGCATGCCGTCGAGCAGGTGATCGCGCGCGCCCTTCACGTCGGCATCGTGCAGACGCTGCAGGAACTCCTCGCCCAGCGCGGCATAGGCCGGGACGGTCGTGGCGACGGCCTTCCACAGAGCCTCTTCGCCCTTGCTGACCAGGGGGGCGTAATCGGCCAGGTCCTTGGCGATATCGGCCTTGCTCGCCTGCAACCGCACGAGGGACTGCGGACGGCGCTCGTCGCTGGAGACGAAATAGGCGAGCTGCCGGCTTCGCAGCGTCTCGAAGTTCGTGGCGAGGCGCCCCAGAATCCGCGTCGACGGCAGCGCGTTGCCGCCGATCTCGTCGGTGGCGACGCTCAGGGCCTGGAGCCGGACGTAGGAGAATGCGCCCAGTCCGGAGGTCAGGGCGAACAGCATCACCAGCGCACCGATGAGGCGCGCGCGAATCGTGAAGTTTGACAGCATGACGTTCGCCCCAGCGTGACACTACACCTATCGATACGCTGGTTAATTCAGGTTTAAGGGCACCGCATCGCACCATAGGGCGCCCGGACTTCAACCGACCCGACAGGCGCGAAGACTTGCACCGTCGTAAGGTCCATTCACCGCGAGAGCGATGCGACCGGCGAATGACGGAGCGCGCGGCGTCCGAAGACGGACGCCATCCGTGCCGCCGAGCGCGCTGAACGTCACGCGATCGACCCACCGCCCGTGACAGGCCGTGCGGGGCCCGGTCTTTGTCGAAGGAAATCGGTATTGGGACTGGCTGGGGCGCCAGGATTCCCAGCTACATTTCTCAACCCATTGATTCATAAGCAAACTACTGAACTAGTTGATCTTTTCGGTGGCCATGTTACGACTAACTGTTACGGCAATACGTCCCGGTGACGCCCTGGATCGGTCTATGTGTATCGCGACCAACATTGCTCGCCGCTCTGGCTCAGCTTCCTACTATGCACGGCTTGCAGTCCCGAAAGACCTTCGGGAGGTGATGGGCAAGCGCGAGCTGTGGCAGTCCCTTGGCACCAAGGATGCGCGCGAGGCAAAAGCGCGGGTCTGCGCGGTACTTGCCCGTTGGCACGCCGAGTTCACCAACCTGCGCAGGCGGAGGGAAGCGACCGCTGACGAGCTCGCTTCGGTGACGTGGGATCACTATCAAAATGAGATCCAGAACCACCACGACCACAGACAGCGACTTCCATCAGCGGATCAGATCGATGCAGCCAAGCAGGCGGCGCGAACTCGGATCGAGTCAGGCGATGTAGAGGAAGGCCCGGTCGGTTTCATCAACGTCGTTGCAGACGCGATGCTACTCGACGGGCAAGTTGGTCTAGATAGAGAGTTTCGAGCGCGGCGTAGACACGAGCTTGAACGTCATCTCGCAGTCAACGAGACGGTGCTCGTGAACGACGCAGTTCGGGAGGTCATTCACCGGGAAGGCTACGCGATCGAAGAGGAGAGCCCGGCTTTCCGCGATCTCGCACATCGGCTCATGCGCGTCGAGATCGAGGGGCTGAGACGTGCTGAGGAGCAGGACCGAGGCGACTTCACCGGCAAGCCGCTCGACCCGATCCTCAATGCTCACCGGGCATCCACGGCGAAGGTTGCGGCCCCAGGTGAGGGCGTGATGGAGTTGTTCGACGCATTTGCCCGAGAAAACCCCAAGGGAGTGAAGCCCGATACGCTACGCATGAACCGGGAAATCGTCGCTTGGTTCGCGCAGCACGTCGGGTCGACCTTCCCGGCCTCGGCAATCGACAAGCGTGCGGTACGTGAGTGGAAACAGGCCCTTGGGCGTTTCCCTATCAAAGCCGTTGAGGTTCGTGAGTTCCGAGGCCTTCACTTCAAAAAGATCGTCATCGAGAACGACCGCCTGAAGCGTCCGACCCTCGCGGATCGGACCATTAACAAATACCTATCGGCCCTTGGCGCCTTCTGTCAATGGCTTATGCAGAACGGCCATCTCGAAACCAATCCCGTTGACGGGATGCACCTTGGTAAAGATCGGAGGCCGAGCAAAATTCATCCTTACACGCCTGACCAGCTAAACAAGATTTTTGCCTCGCCGTTGTTTGTAGGATCGCAGTCGGAAGATGAGCCTCACAAGCCGGGTAACGTTCACGTCCGCGATCACCGCTATTGGCTTCCACTCCTCGCATTATTTACAGGCGCCCGTTTGGGTGAACTCGCCCAACTTCTCGCGTCAGACGTGCGACAGGATCGTGGGCGCTGGATCATTCATGTGACCACAGAGGGCGACCCTTCGAAGGTCATCAAAACGAAGGGATCGATGCGCGTCATCCCAGTTCACCCGACGCTCGAGCGCTTAGGGTTTCTGAGCTTACACGCCGAATGCACCGGATCTCGCCTGTTCCCAGAGATCAAGCCGGACACTCGCGGTTCGCTCGCCGGCCACTATTCAAGATGGTATGCGCGCTATCTGAAGCGCATCGGAGTGAAGGACGATGGGTCTGTCAATTTCCATTCGTTCCGGCATGGAATGGCCGACGCGCTGCGGCGTGCCGGCTATCGTGACGAGGAGTTTGGCTTTCTATTGGGGCATACACAGGCAACGACAACCGGTCGATATGGCCTTCTTGCCGAAGGCGACCTTGCTCAACGCTGCCTCATGATTGAAGCAGTCAAATTTCCAGGTCTTGATCTCGCACATCTATGGTTACGCTGTTGATGTCAAACGTGTGTTAGAGCCTGTCCGATAACGTCCGGCAGGGGTTGAGTGGCCGGGATGGCGCTGATTCCAGATAGGGTGCTGAAGCCTGACCTGGAAGTGCCATGTGGATCCCGACCACTCGCCGGCAGCATAGCCGCGCCAACCTGCGCTACGAAACTGACCTGACGGATGGCGAGTGGGCCGTGATCGCCCCGCTGATGCCGGAGCGGGCCTCCTGCGGTCGTCGGCCTGTCTGGACGATGCGAAAGAATCTGAACACCATCTTCTACGTCCTGCGCGGCGGCATCGCCTTCAGATCACCAGGAAGTCCGCGTTAGTAAGCACAGCGTTGTTGGAGATGATTGTGAATTGGATGGCCGATGCGCCCGACGCCGACCCGTCGGCGTCGTAGAACAGCGCGCCTGTGGTGCGGTTATAGATGATTCGGTCGTTGGTATCGGCTGCGCCCAAGCTGAGATCCTGAAATGCGTTCTCCGCCAGCACGCCCGTCTTGATCAGCGTGGTGAACACGCCGTTCTCTAGCCGGATCGTATCGTCGAGGACGACATAGTCACTGATCGTGTCGGTGTTGCTCGTGCCGGTCAGGGCCGTGTTGAAGACGAACGCATCCTGGCCCAGCCCGCCATCCAAGGTGTCGTTGCCCAGCCCGCCAGCCAAAACGTTGGCCAGTCCGTCGCCGGTCAGCGTGTCGGCTGCCGCTCCGCTAAAGATGTTCTCGATGTTCTGAAGCGTATCCTCCGCCACGCCACCGATGCTGGAGCGTCACCACCACGGCCGTGGTCTTGTCACGATAGTCGGCCGTGTCATTGCCCCCGACGCCGTCGAGGCGGTCCTTGCCCAACCCGCCGCGCAGGATGTCGTCGCCTCCAAAGCCGTAAAGGTAGTTGTCGAGCCCATCGCCGGTCAGCGTGTCACTGCCCAAGCCGCCATAGACATTCTCGATATTAAGGATGGTGTCCTCCAGAACGCCGCCGACGGTGACGTTTGTCGCCGTCGCCCCGTTCAGCGTCGCCACCACCGCCGTCGCCTTCTCGCGATAGTCGGCCGTGTCGACTCCGACGCCACCGTCGAGCCGATCATTGCCCAGGCCGCCGCGCAAAATGTCGTTGCCCAGCCCGCCAGTCAGGATGTTGGCGAGCCCGTCGCCGGTCAGCGTGTCGTTGGACGATCCGCCGATGAGGTTCTCAATGTTCTGAATAGTGTCCTCGGCGGCGCCGCCGACGATGACGTTCACCGCCATCGCCCCGTTCAGCGTCACCACGACAGCCGTCGTCTTGTCGCCATAGTCGGCCGTGTCGAGCCCCACCCCGCCATTGAGCGTGTCAGCGCCGAGCCCGCCCCGGAACAGGTTGGCCAGTCCGTCGCCGGTCAGCGTGTCGGCTGCCGCTCCGCTAAAGATGTTCTCGATGTTCTGAAGCGTATCCTCCGCCACGCCACCGATGCTGGCAGTCACCCCGGTCGCGCCGTTCAGCGTCACCACCACGGCCGTGGTCTTGTCACGATAGTCGGCCGTGTCATTGCCCC